>AP024596.1:1882500-2151177 GCA_019704295.1 Sulfolobales archaeon HS-7
CCATCACGCTTTCGCGCATTGTGAACGTTCCGCGCCTGGTGCACCCCGTAGGGCCTGGGCCCTTGTCTCAGTGCCCATCTGGGGGCTCCCGCTTTCACGGCCCCTACCCGTTATAGGCTTGGAGGGCCTTTACCCCCCCAACTACCTGATGGGCCGCAGCCCCATCCTCCGGCACTCGCTCACGGTAACAGTAAGCGAGCATTTGGGTATGGACCCCTTCCAGATGCCCATACCTATCTGGAATTATCCCCAGTTTCCCGGGGTTGTTCCAGTCCAGAGGGTAGGTTAGCCACGTGTTACTCAGCCGTGCGCCACGTACCCTTACCGGATACGTATAACTCCCATGGCTTAGCCCTACCCTGATAGCGATCGGGTCCGGCAGGATCAACCGGAATCGGCAGGAGATCCTTTACTGTGTAGACAGCACCCATGTTGGATGTAAGATTGCCACCCTTATGGAAGTGGAGAGCTTACATCCCCATTTCAGTCCTATCTGATTAGAGGACTGCGCGATCAATCAATTGTATAGCTTCAAATATAAATCTATCCACTTTCGTGTAAGATACGACATTCACAGATATCACGTTACATTTCTAGAGAATTTTCTGTGTAATATTAGCAAGAGACATCCGCAAATTACAACAAAGTTTCAGTTTTTTTATAATAGGACCAATATTAAATACATGTTTTCAAAGTTATGATAACATTTCGGATTTTTAATCGCTTGCCAATTCAAGAATTTCTACCTATTAATCTTACCCCTTAATCTATTCCTCTTCGTTATTCATTATATTCCTAGACCGAGCTATTATCACGGTTAGGATTAATATAGAAAGAATATATACTAGTTCCCGCAATAAACGAAATATGAGCAAGTTAAAAGAATTACTCAAGAGAAAGGAAGTTATAGCTGGAGAAGTGTTAGCGATTGTCATAATAGTTTCACTTGCCCTCTTATTTTTACAACCGAGAGTAGCCGTTGCCTCAGTAGACCCAAATGGACGTTTAATTAAGGTATCGAATATAGATTACGCGGGAGGAAATCGTACACAAATTTACCTGATCAGCTGGTATGGATGTCCTTTGGGTGCAACGCTTTCATGGTCACTTTACCTTGCTCTCTCTAATATCGGAGTTAATTGTGGGGTATTCCCGCACTACTCGAAATACATACCCTTCTTTGGTGAAGCGGTACCAGGTCTTCTGTTTAACGAATCCACAGCCTCAGGAAATATCCAGTTTTTTGCAATATATCTTTATAATGAGTACTTGAATGCAACCCCTTATGGAAATCCAGTCACCCCCAGCGATCGAGTCTCCGTAGGCCTGAATGAGATAAAAATGTTAGCCCCCTCATGGGTCTACAACTTAGTAAAGTATTGGAATACGGAAGTAAAGATAAACGTCGATGGTAAAATGGAGGTCATAGCTTACGCAAGAACACACTTGGTTACAACGCTGATCATAACCACGCCTAAGGGGACATGGATAATGTTAGGTAATCCTTATATGTTGTCACCGGAGTATCTGATGCACTTAAAAGTTACCCCTGGGGAATTACTGGCCCAAATTAAGTCTGGGGAAATACCAGAACCAATACAAAACGCCTCAGAATATATCGTATCAGTGTTAAGGCAATAATTATTGTGTTTTTTACGATATTGGTTTATCGATTACAGGTTTTCAAAACATCAATTTTAATTGCAATGCGCGAAAGCGATCTTCATGAAAATTGGTTTAGTAATGGATAAAGAGAAAACTATTACTCCGCTAGACATGGGAGAAAATCTGGCTGTAATAGATGAGGAGAAAAAGGTAGTAGAAGTTTACGAAAATCCGGGTTTTGGCATACCGCATGGAGGTAAGGAAATGACGATGGATGCCATGCTTTCGCTTGGCGTGGAGGCTGTCGTAGTTAAAAAGGGGTTCCTGTGTCCAGGTTCGTACTCTATGTCATTAGGTAATGTGAAATATCTTCCTGTTAATTTCAATAAACTTGATGATGTGCTACAGAACCTGGAAGAAGTTAAGAAGAACGCTATAGAAGAACTAGAACCCGAAATGTATGCTGAAGAGTAAAGTTCATTTCTTCCAGATTCGCTCTTCAATGTTTTTCTTCTTATTACACCAGAGCGCCATTACGAATAGTAGTGATGAAAGTCTGTTTAAGTAGGAGATTTCAAGAGAGCCGATGTGACTTTCCTTATAAAGCGAAACGATCTTTCTTTCAGCCCTTCTGCACACTGTTCTGGCTATATGTAGAGTTGATGCGGATATATCCCCTCCAGGCAGTACAAAGTTCCTTAACTGAGGAAGTTCGTCACCGTACTTTCTAATCATTCCCTCCAGTTCCTTTACTTTACTCTCGTCCAGCTCTAAGTTAAATCCGGCTATTCTAGATGCTATAGTGAAAATGTCGGATTGGACTTTTTCTATATCATCCTTTATGGCGTTATTTGTTGAAGCGGCTAAGCCAAGGAAGGCGTTCAGTTCGTCTAGGTCACCTAACGCGTCCACTATCGCATCGTCTTTCCACACGTTACCTGCAGAAGGTACGTTCGTTTTTCCCGAATCTCCTTTACCAGTATACCACATATTACGCGCCTATTTCATATGCTTTTTTTACTAAGGCTAGATCCTGAGTAGCTATTCCCACTGATTTAAAGAGGGAGGGTCTTTCAACCCCATTTCTAAGTTTGCCAATTTCCGCAACATTTCTTATAAGTCCTTTGCTTAAGCCGTAAATGTAATCCCCCGACTCCTTACTTACCGCATCAACGGCGTCTACAACGAACGTCTTCACCTTTAATAAGGCGTCGTCGTCTATTTCTCGCGCGTCCGGTGTGTGAGCTCCTATGCTAACCGCATGAAAGTCGTCCTTCAGATATTTGCCTAAGATCACTGGTGATTTCGTCGACGTCAGTGAGAGTATAACCTGCGAGCTACTAAGGAGTTTGGGTAACTCATATCTCTCTGCACCAAACTCCCTCTCAAATTCCGGGTGTTCTCTTCTAGAAGCGTAGAATAACCTATCAACTTGTAGGTAAGAAAGTGCAAGCTTTGCATGATATTTAGCCTGGGTACCGGCCCCTATTATTCCTAAGAGGTCCACCTTCTTACCCCAACACATTTCGACTGATAAAACGCTAGCTCCTGCTGTTCTATATCCAGTGATAACATTTCCGTCAAATACCGCAATAGGCTTTCCTGAAATTGCAGAAAATAGTACTATAAGGGAATTTATTGGAGGAGTGGAGTTTTCTATTACGTTGACTATTTTTGTAATAAAGTAACTTTTATCAAAAGCCGTCATTACTCCCCACCAGTTACCCTCTACGTATAACACCTGTCTATCAGCACTTTTTATGTCTCCCGAGGAGTACTTTGAAAAGGCTTCCTTACTCGCCTCAACTGCAATTTCAGGTGTAATTATTGTGTGTAATTCCTCTGCAGAGAAGTACTTCACGTATTACTGTAGACTTCAGCTTATTTTTTAAATTTTCTAATAATGGTTTGATGGCCAGATATGAACTTGGAGAGTCTAGTGAAGGAATTGAACCAGTAACTGGCTTCATTAATGCGCTTAGAATGGCTGGAGCGGGTGAGGGTACGATTAGACTTTATGGAAAGAGCATTCAGTTATTTTTAAGTTACGTTAAGAAAGATCCTTGGAGTGTTACACCGAACGATGTAAATAGTTGGATCCAACACTTGTATAGTAAGGGGGAGTCGCCAGCTACTATTAAGGTATATATTATATCTGTAAGGAGATTCCTTAAGTGGCTTAACAAGGACATTAAGACCCCGATACCTCGAATAAGGAGAAAGGAAAGTGTAAGTTTAAAGGGAGAGGAAATAGAGAGATTGAAAAGGGCATGTAAGACTTTATCAGAGAAAGTTCTAATCAACCTTTTACTAGACACTGGGATAAGGTCTAGCGAACTCCTCTCTATTACTAAAAAAGATGTAGAAATAGAGAATAAGTTGATCAGGTTAAAGCGAACTAAAAGTGGAGAACCTCGTGTTGTCTTCTTTACAACGGAAACGCAGGATATTTTAAGAGCTTACATGAGCGAATTAAAGGGAGATAAGCTTTTCGACCTAACATATTTCGGACTTTATAAGAAAATCAAGACTATAGCAAAAAGAGCAGGACTCGATGTTCGGCCTCATATTTTAAGGCATACATTCGCAACCCAAGCACTTAGGAAAAATATGCCAATAACTATACTCCAGAAAATACTGGGGCATAAAGATATCAGGACTACACAGATTTACACTCATCTAGTAACTGAGGATATCAAGAGATATTATGAGGAAACGTTCGAGAAAGTCGGTAAAACCGTGTAGAACAACACTTATTCTACTTTTCTCATTGCCTTTACTAGCCGAATGTAGTCGTAAGCGTTTTCGGTTATCCTCTTTACGTCTTTCTCGTTTGCCTTTCTTATGACTTTTGCTGGTACCCCTACAGCTATGCTGTACGGTGGAATTACGGTCCCCTCAGTTACCACGGAACCAGCCCCTATTATCGAATATTCTCCCACTCTTGAACCATTAAGTAAAATCGCCCCCATTCCGACTATTACGTAGTCCGAGATACTTGCACCGTGAATAACTGCGTTATGCCCTACACTTACGTAATTACCCAAAATTGAAGGGAAACCCGTGTCGGTATGAATAGAACAGTGTTCCTGTATATTACTTCCTTTTCCTATAATTACCTTTTCGTTATCTCCCCTTATAGTAGCGTAATGCCATATGCTTGTATCATCCCCAATATTTACGTCTCCCATAATGTAAGCCGATGAGTGTATAAAGGCTGAAGGTGAGATAACGGGCTTCTTCCCCATAAATTCTTCTATTGCCATAACACTTTTCTCTTATCTAAGCCTTTAGTATTTTCGCCCCATTGTTATTGGGTTCCGTTATGAATCCACCAAATCGTGAAACCAGCTCCTCGCCCTCTTTTCTGCTCTGAACGAAAGTATATATGCAAGGTCCAAATGACGATATTCCTGGATGAAACCCTTTTTTCTCCATAAGTCTCATTAGCTCCTTAACCTTCTCGCTCTGCATTTCAACTTCAATCCGCTTAAAGCCTAACCTTTGTATGAGGGATATCGCATCCAATACGTCGCTCAAATCCCTCTCGATTACTGCTGGCAGTAGTTTTAAGAAAATTACTCTACTTAAGTCTCCTATTCCAGAAACTTCTCTCTTAAAGGCTTGTAATTCCTCCTTGCCGAATACCCTCTTCCCTTCTGGTATATTAAGGTAAATTTTCCATGGGAAATTTAGCCTGATCAAAAGAGGAGGTGGTGGAGCGGGAGAAAAATCGGAAGGCAATGGCTTAGGCTTAACCTTTGTAGAATGTCCCCCATCAACTATTAGTCCCCCATGAATGAAAGCGTATATCCCTACTCCAGACGTTCCTCCTCGACCAGATAACTTTATGATCTTCTCACTTTTGAAGTACTCTCCACGTTTAGCTAAGTAAAGCGAAGAGATAGCCATCCTTACCTGAGTGGTGTGACCCAGACCAACGTGAGAGGGATAGTCTTCCTCCAAACAATAACTCACACCTAAATGATCTGTAGAGCAATTACCGTCAGAGATCACAATCTTAGGATTGGACAAGGCCAAGCCGATCCCACCATCAATTCGACCATATTTACCCTCAAGATCAATAAGGGTAATATGAATCCTTGATAAACCTATTATCTTCAGCATGCCAATTAAATGACTATGAATCTTCCTCAAGTATTTAACGAACACGCAAGTAACATGCCTGAGAAGACCTTTCTGCTCAACTCCAAACTAACTTACGCAAGGAGTAGGGAAATTATAGGAAGCATGGCCTCCTCTCTTGGGGAAAACGACGTGGTGGTGTTCTTTATGCAGAATAGCGAACTTGCTATTCTGAATTATATAGCGATATTATGGGCTGGAGCTAAAGTAGTTGCAGTTGATCCCCAAACCTCTTCCGAGGACCTTCGATTTATCTTAGAGGATTCATTACCTACCATTGTTTTGGCTGATGATGAGTTAAGGCAACGTGAGAGAAAATATCTGGAAGGGTATAACGTAATGTCCTCTCTAAGATCTGGAAATTATAGAAGGCCAACGGATACGGAGGACGAAATTGGACTGATTTACTATTATGCAGGAATAGCTGGCAAAACTATGCAAGTTCTTCACAGGCATAAATCACTTCATCTCAATGCTAAGTCATTAGCGAACTCTTACGCTTTACCCAACATAACTACGGTCTTGGGTATTCCTTTAGCTCACGTACTTGGAAATAGCATACTAGGTGTAGTTATGGAAAGCGGAGGTAGTATGTACGTTATGAGTAAGTTCGAACCTGGCCTTATGGAAAGTATAATAAATAAGTACTCAATAAACATGCTATCCGCAGTCCCTTTAATATACGATATGCTCTACGAAAAAGCTGCCGCGTTGCCATCGCTTGAACTTTGTTTAAGCGCAGCTGCACCGCTATCAATGCGAACAGTTGAGAATTTCTATTTAAAGTTCGGTAAACCTATCGTCCAACAGTACGGGTTTACTGAGGGGTTAGTCCTTACCTTCCAGCCGATATCCGAATGGAAAAAAATAAGCATAGGCTATCCATTAAAAGAGGTGGAAATTAAGTTACTAGATGTAAATGAGAAGGGAGAAGGGGAATTGGCTGTTAGAGCACCTTGGCTTATGGCCGGGTATAAGGATTACGAGGAAACGCGTAAAGTTTACGTAGGGGAATTTCTAAGAACAGGTGATATCGTTTCTCTGGATGAAAAAGGGTTAATCTACTTTAAAGGGGTCAAAAAGAGGATGATAAAGTACAAAGGTTATCCCATATTTCCGAGAGATCTGGAGGAAATCTTGTTAAAACATCCACTAGTAGAAGATGCTGTAGTTTATGGTCAGGACGCTGGACCTCTAGGACAGGAACCAGTAGCTGAGGTTAAGGTGAAACAGTACGCCCCTGGTTTAGAGACAGAATTACTTGAGTATGTAAATTCCAAGGTAGCTTTTTATAAAAGGCTGAAAACAGTAAGGATAGTGAGTTAGATGGAACAGGATGAAATTGACAGACTTTTTAGCGATATATCAAGCAAATTAAGGGAGTTATCAAGTTCAGTAAGAAACAATGAAGTCACATTACCAGAAGTAACCAAAACTAATATATCAGACATACTTTCTAAAAATAAAGTAGTAGTAGTTGATTGTTGGGCCCCTTGGTGTGCGCCATGTCACCTTTACGAACCAGTATTCAAGAGAGTAGCCACGAAGTATAATGGAAGGGCCTTCTTCTGTAGACTTAACGTGGACGATAATCCCGAGTTGGCTGATCAGTTTCAGATCATGAACATTCCTACTACGTTAATATTTGTAAATAGTGAAATAGCAGACATCGTAGTTGGAATGGTAGAGGACGAAGTTTTAGAAGAACATCTGAGTAGATTTCTCCAATAGATAATTTTTCCCTCTTAGGTAATGGTAGGATATAATACGACGGGAAATGTAATGATTTTTAGCGAAGCTATAGCGGTCAGCAATTACGTTTAGCTTCTAAAAAGATGTAAAATCTTTAAGTGTTTAAGAGATACCAGGCTCTTTAAAGAAGGAGGTCAAAGTACATGATTGACGCCCATATTATAAAGAAATATGAAAATTTTACGTTAGACTCTAAGTTAGAGGATGATGGGTTCATCCTTGTTACCGGCGAAAACGGAAGCGGGAAGTCGACTTTCTTAAAGTGCATAGCTGGAGCAATTAAGCAGGACTCTGGGTACGTAAGGATTAATTCCCGTGATATTACCAATCTGCCGATTAGAAAAAGGGGAGTTGTTTTAATTACCGCTGATTCCTTTTTACCTAATCTAAAAGTTCAAGAGCACCTCCGCATTGGAGGAGAAAAGGTAACGGAACCAGTTAAAAATCTTCTCAATAACATGTCTATACCACTCAGCTCTAAGGTAGGCGAACTAAGTATGGGACAGAGAGAAGTTGTGGCAATACTAACTGCAATCCTTGCTGAACCACCTTTAATTTTAATTGATGAAGCCCTAGCAAACATTGAAAACAACCAGGCTTTTCTTAGTCGAGTGTGGGAATTACGACAAAGAGGCAAATATACAGACACGATAATAGTTTCACATCAAGAATTCGACTTACCTCAGATCAGGAAATATCAAATGAGCGGTGGTAGGCTAATTAAAATTTTTTAGTTTTTCCCCTCATTCTGTTTAACTTATTTAATTCATAATTATGAATTAAGAAACCTATGTATAAATGATTCATGAAATAAATGAAAAGTTTTATAACAGGATTAAACGTTGAGCATTTTATGTCAGAAATCGATAGAGCTATTAAGACAATAGAAGAGAAAAAAATTGAATGGTTAGATCTGCAATTTACAGACTTGTTAGGGCAGTTACAGCATGTAACAATTCCCGCTAGGGATCTGACACCAGAGAGTTTCGAAACGGGATTTGGAAAACTAGATGGAAGTAGTATTAAGGGATTCACGAGTATATATGAAAGCGATATGGTTCTAAAGCCAGTTGCTAAAACTTTATTCGAGATTCCTTGGCAAGAGAGAGTAGCAAGAGTATTAACACAAGTATATTGGGGAGGAAACAAGGGGAGATACGAAAAAGACCCTCGGTATATCGCCGAAAGGGCAGAGGAATATCAGAGCACCATGGGCTATAAGAGTTACTTTGGCCCAGAGCTTGAGTTCTTCATTTTTGATAAAATAGAGCTAGACATTGCATTACCTCAGCGTGGAATAGGGTATAAAATTCATGCTAGGGAGGCTCCTTGGGAAGATACGGGAACTTACAAGATAGGCTACAAAGAAGGATACTATCCTGCTCCTCCAGTAGATCAACTGATGGATATTAGGTTGGAAATCGTGGATATATTAGAAAAACATTTTGGATTTGAAATAGAGGCATTCCATCATGAAGTAGCAACTGCTGGACAAGGGGAAATAGATTTCAAGTATACCGAATTATGTGAAGCAAGCGACAAAGTCCAGACCTTGAAGTACGTAGTAAGAAACGTCGCATCAAAAAGGGGAATGCTCGCTACCTTCATGCCCAAACCCATGTTCGGCGATAACGGTACAGGAATGCATACCCATTTCAGCCTATGGAATAGAGATGGGAAAAATCTGATGTATGATCCGAATGACGAGTACGCTGAGTTAAGTCAGACAGGAAGGTATGTTATTGGTGGAATTCTAGAACATGCAAGGGCCTTATCTGCTATAGCGTCGCCTACTGTTAACAGCTATAGAAGACTTATTCCTGGCTTTGAGGCTCCAGTATATCTAGCCTGGAGTAAATCCAATAGAAGCGCTGTGATCAGAGTTCCATCTTACTACAAGGGTATGGAAAAAGCTAAGAGAATAGAATACAGAGCCCCGGATCCTACAACTAATCCGTATCTAGCGTTCGCAGCGATCTTAGCAGCAGGTATTGATGGAATAATCAGGAAGTTAGATCCAGGTGATCCCGTGGATGATAATATATACCACCTTTCACCGGAGAGAAGGAGAGAAATGAAAATCAGGGAACTTCCACGAAACCTCGATGAAGCTATAGATGAGCTAGAGAGCGATAACGAATTTCTAAAACCAATATTTACTACGGAGATTCTCGATTCATATGTAGAACTAAAGCGAGAAGAGAGCAGAATATTGTCAATGTATCCGCATCCAATGGAACTCTATTACTATTTAGACAGTTAATCATTGAATAATTCAGATATATATTGTAACCTTTACATATAATTTAGCAAGTTCTCGACCTTAATATAGAAATGCTTACACTAAACGACAGTTAATAATGTCGATAATAACTCGCTAACTATTTTTAATATAATATCTACGTGAGAGGGCTACCTATTGTGGCTCGATAATATTAAATAACTTTTAGGGTAAGTAAATCCATGTGTCAAGTAGTAGATGGACTCCCAGATGGGTTTTAAGAAAAATTAGACTAGATGAAGGGGAATTTGAAGTGTGTTATGATGAGGTAACTGGTTTATATGTCTGTCCTCTATGTTCCCCAGAGTGTAAAAGGGAAGTAGATAAAATCCCCGAAGAGACTTCTTATTTCCTAAATGAGAAAGACCTAGTATATCATATAAAGGTTCATCCTAGGAAGCCTTGGAATAGAAGAACTCAGAGAAGGAAAATTCCAGAAGAAATAGAGCGTGATAATGAAGAGGACGAAAATGAAGACGATTCTTGATTTAGTTATAATATCAAATCTCACACTTGACGTAATTAATAACACGATAAGACCTGGAGGACCTGCATTATATTCCGGCTTCGGTGTGGCAAAGGCCGGCGGTTATCCTACTTTGATAGGTCACGGATGCCACGAATACCCGTTAAACTCGCTTCCCTTTAAATTTACTAATATGATAGTTAATCAAGGCTGTAATATATTTCAAATAACGTATTACGGTAGTAAAAGGACATTGAAGTTAATCAAGGCGAGTCCGCCTATACGCATTAGTTCACTACCTAAGGGAATAAGGGGAGTAATTGTCAACCCAGTATTTCATGATGTAAATCTAGAGGAACTTCTTCCATTAACTGAGACGCCTTTGGCTCTAGATATTCAAGGCTTCTTAAGGAATATAAGGGGTGATATTGTAATTTTTGAAAAAGCGGACTTGCCTAAATATGAGTACTTCGTTACTCATGCCAGTATAGATGAACTCCAATCAGCTGGTTATAATATTGAAGAAATTCTAAAACTAGGCTCTAGAGAAACCATAATTAGTTACGGGGAGGACGGTTTTGAAGTTTATTTAGGGACAAACTTAGCGACTAGAACTAAACCCACAGAACTATTCAATAACCCAACAGGAGCTGGAGACCTACTTATTGGAAGCTACTTCACATTCAGAATCAGCGGATATGATGTAATCAGGGCCTCTGAACTGTCAAGAGGAGTAGTCGAGAACTCTTTGAAAGAACTACATACAGGTCCATGATGGATCCTAGATAGTTTTAAAAAATACTTATGCAAAAATATATCGTGAATGACAACTCTCTCGGGGATCTCCCCCTAAGTATAAAAACCTCATATGACATAGCAAACTTCGTTCTCCACTCCCTTTCCATGATAAAACCTTATCAGATAGAGAAAATGATTACTACGTTGACTGAATTCTATGAAAGGAGAAAAGCAGGAAAAGTACTTGTTATGGGGGCGGGAAGAAGCGGATTAGTCGGCAGAGCGTTTGCCATGAGATTATTGCACTTAGGTTATAATTCGTATGTATTAGGTGAGACAATAGTTCCAGCTATTGGTGACAACGATATTGCAATAGCTATTTCAGGTTCAGGAAGGACTAAACTAATATACACTGCCGCAGAAGCTGTAAAGGAAGCCAAAGCAACTCTGATCGGGATCACAAGCTATGCTGATTCGCCTTTGGGAAAGGTTGCCGACATAATAGTGGAAGTCCCTGGCAGGACCAAGTATTCTCAGAATGAAGACTATTTTGCGAGGCAAATCCTAGGAATAACCGAACCTTTAGCGCCATTAGGCACTCTCTTCGAGGATACTGCACAGATAATTTTAGATGGGATAGTAGCTGAGCTTATGGTCAGGCTTAAAAAAACTGAGGAGGACCTAAGGATGATACATGCTAATGTTGAACTTTAAACACTTTTCTAGAAAAGCTTTTGTGTTACGGCAACAATCACATAACCTGATTATGAGCGACTCGTATCCGTTATACATGTTTGACTCTTATCTAAATTCTTTTAAGTCAGAAGTAATCGAAGTTGTTAATGATAAAATCTATTTAAAGGAAACCGCTTTTTTTCCTGGAGGGGGTGGTCTGGAAAACGACATCGGATTTATCGAATATAATAACAGGCAAATTCCTGTAGTCAAGGTAGAAAAGGAAGGTAAAAGAATAGCCCACTATATTGGGGAAAGTGAGATACCAAAAGGCGTTATAGTAAACTGTACGATAGCATGGGATAGACGATATAAAATGATGCGATTGCATACCGCCTCACACATAATTGCGGCAATAGCGTATAATGAGTTTGGTGCTATGGTCACGGGTGGACATATATCACCCGAATATGCAAAGGACGACTTCTCATTAGATTCTAAAGAACATCTTGAGGCTATAGTGGAGAAGGCTAATGAAGTTGCGTTACGGGGAATAGATGTTAAGGTTTATTTTTTAAATAAGGATGAAGCAATTAAGATACCAGGAATTGTTAAATTAGCCGAGAGAAATCCACCCGACGAGGAGAAGTGGAGAATTGTAGAAATACCAGGAATTGACATTCAAGCTGATGGCGGACCGCATGTGAAGAATACTAAGGAAATAGGCAAGATTAGAATAACTAAAATTGAAAATAAGGGTAAAAACAGGAAAAGAGTTTACTATACAGTTGAGTGAACTTACGGTTTAATTACTGTGTCATATAATATTCTTTTCCTTTCTAGTAACAGATTCTGAACTTGAGTTATTATACTAGTAGATGGATTATCCACAAGGGATTTACAGGCAGTAATTAACTGATAGTCGAATTGTATTAATTGATTTAATGTAACTTGATCTAGGGGTAATGATCGCAAACCTGAGGGAGAAGCTATTAACTGTGTGTAAATCTCCCGTAATGCATTAATTAGCGTGTCATATTGCTTGATTTTTTCAAAGTCAAAACCACTTAAATTCAATCCCATCGATGAACCTACGCTGTTTCTTTCGTTTTCAACTTTCGCTAGGGCTTCGGAAACCCATAGGGCCGCAGTATTTCTAACTAGAGCGTCATCCTTCGCAATCTGATTTTTAATGAAATAGCCCCTATATCCTGGAATAATCCTTTGTATTTCGTATAGTAAATTAGGTAGTATTGACATTTATCACTTTTCCCCAGCGGGCTTTCCTTCCTGTTTTGATGGTTGTTCAGTTGTCTGCTGCAACTGTGCTATACTTCCCCCTATGAAACCTCCAGCGTATGGCACTAGTATGTCTAAGGGCTTTTTAGCTAAAACGTTAGGTGTGGTTATTACTCCTCTATCAGCGAGAACTCGTGACAGCTCATAAAGTGCTGCATCGTCTGACGAAAATCCTAAGGCTATCAGTGATAATATTCTCTTAATCATCTCGTCGTTGGCTTTTATTATAACTCTCACCTTATCTAATACTAATCCGAATTCCCTTAGTTCTTGACCTATTGCCGACTTTACGACTTCGGTAACTTTATCCGCAATCGTATTAATCTCTTTAAGGGAAACTTGCTGGAGAAGTTGGTTTATTGCCTGGTCTATTATAGGATCTAGGAAAAACTTTAGATCCGCTACAGTGTATTTATGTTCCTTTAACATAATGGATTGTATCAGTCTGAGTACGTCATCTTGGTTTGGTGATACGTGGAAGTAGTATGTAACATCGTACTCCACTTCCGCCAACTCTTTCGTATAAGCTAGACCTCTTGTTGTAACTAATAACCTTGCCAAGTTAATGAAGATTACTTCATAAAGCCACGGGGCTACACCTCCGTAAAGTTCTCTCCTTATGAAACCCGTTATTGGTTTATCGGGCGTTTGAAGTTGATATTGCCCTTGCTGATATATACCTAGAATTGCCCCTCTCGACTTAACGACAGCCACTTCATTACTTTCCACCACCAGATAAGAGCCGGAGAAAATTGAGGCGTCGGGATAGCGCCACATAATTGTGTTTTGATCCATGAAAGAAGTTCCATTTTCCAATAAGGTTGAAACTACTTTATAAGGAGTACCTGGCATGGAAAACGATTTACCCTATAGTTAAAAAAACTGTCTGTATAAAAATACACAACTTATTGATATGGGCTGAATTTCTCCTCTCTATTATCATTAGTTAAATGCGATTAATGCTAAAGGAGGTTAAGGAATACATCCTGATCTTTAGAGTCATAGGAAGCGTAAACTCACCCCTTCTTGGCAAAGGAGGCTTCCCGACTCACGCCTCTCCTTGCCAGCGGCAGAAAACGAAGCTCCACAGGCCCTGATAGTCGCACCAAGGCTGAAGTTAAAATTAGCGTTCAACATATGACTGTAGTTGGGGGAGACGGGTATTACACCAACTCTCGCTTGGGCGTATCTGTGACGTTTACTCTGTTGATGACCGTTAATGATATATTCGGCTACGAACAGATATTTAATCTTATACAAAAGAGCTATCTATCCCCCTCCTCGTGGATCTTTTGCTCCCTTTGAACACACAATGAAGATAAACATAGAGTTACAAAGTTCATCACTGCTTAATTTTCCTATAAAAAGACATCTGAACCCTACAGTTTGCACATCCACTCATGGAGTTCTAATGAACTGTCGTGGATGTCCTCCATGTAGGGCTATATACTTGTTTAACTATAATTCGGTAAAAACGCTATTCGTTTTTAACTTGTGTTATTTTTCTTGTACTCGCATGATAATACTCTCACTACTGTTCGGAATAGCAATGGGATTATCCATAGCGGCTCCACCAGGACCAGTAAACGCAATAATAGCAACTGAAGCAGTGAAATCTAAGTTGCATGGAACGAGCGTTGGTTTAGGAGCAATGACAGCGGACTTTACTTTCTTTCTAATTACCCTCTTTTTAGGAAGAGTTGTTCCCTCTACTATAATTAACTACATGTATCTAATCGGCAGCTTACTTATCATATATATATGTTATAATATATTGCATTCTTCATCTTCCCTAAGAAGTAGAGGTGGAAACTACTTTATGGGATTAATAATAGGTTTAACTAACCCCTTTCAAATAACATGGTGGTTAACAGCGGGTCTTTTCATGATAAGGGAATTAACAATAACTACTCCTATAGGTTTCTTTTCTGGCATACTGATCTGGATATTTACGTTTCCATACCTCGTTAATAAATTAGGCCAGAAATACATATTTTTAATAAAACTACTTAGTATCACAGTTTTACTTATTTTTGCATCACTAATGTTTTATGAATTTTCAGAAAATATTATTCTCCCACATTTGTGAAGCTAATTTCCCCTCATACATGAATTCCTTAATCATATCCTTCCTCTTTTCTCTCTCCTGTCTATGTACCTCTAAGAAAGTGTTAAGTTTCTCTATCAATATCTCCTTTAACTCTCCGGTAAGCATTTTTCCACTTGTATACTCCTCTCTTATTTCTTCAATTCTCTTATCATTATCCTCGAAATAGTAATACAACCAAATAAAAGATATATCTATATCTGGATTCCCTCCAAGCTTTCTTTGAAGTTCTATGGTGGGTTGTCCGCCAGAAAACGCGTATTTCATTATTTTATTTCTAACTGTTTTTTCATCATCGGTAAGATAGATCGCAGTCTCTGGTTGTGAAGAGCTCATTTTACCTTCAATTCCAGTGAGAGGAGGGAAAAACTTGCTATGAATAGCTGCCGCCTTAAGGTAACCTAAACTCGGAGCTAAGTCTCGCTGAAGCCTCCAGTAAGGATCCTGATCAATACCTGCGGGTATTAAACACCTCTTCTTCTCAAAGAAAGTGGGTGCAATTTGCAGTGCAGGATAAAATAGCATGCCTATGTTAGTTGAGTTTTCGAAACCGAAGGTTGCTTTTACTTCCGAAAAATTTAACTTTTTTGCAATTTTAAGAGCTAGAGGATACATTTGCTTAATATATTGTGTGTCCTGAAATATGAACGTTTTATCCTTATCAAATCCCACTGCTATTATATCCAGGATGTTCTCTTTAGCTGCTTGTTTGACCTCCTCTAATTCTAAATCCTGCTTCGCAAGGTATTTCTCGTCATCAGTTACCTCTATGTACACATTTGCGTTAAATTTTTCTTGTAACCATTTAGTGAAGATAAACGGTATGATGTGACCCACGTGCATATCACGAGAAGGCCCTCTCCCAGTATACAAGAAGAATCCCTTTCCTTGTTCGAAATCCTGTAACACCAAATCTAAGTCCCTGTGCGAAAAGAAAATGCCTCTTCTTAACAGTACGTGAAGTTCTCCAGCTGAATTCCTCATCTTGATAAGTAACTGTTCGTCGATCTTCTTAGTTCCAAACTGTTCTATTAGCTTATCATAATCCACTTTTCCCTTAACATTCCACGGGGTAACTGCAAACCCTTCAGACATCAAAAGAATAAATACGGCTTCCCATATATCTATTTATGGGTCTTCAAGCAATATTTGGAATAGTATTTGCTATTATATTCTATTTCATTAGTGTAGTAACTGTATTAGCTTCATACGGAAATCTGGAAGATAGTTATACTGCTTTAGGAACGACATCAAACTATAGATGGGGTACAAATAGTAATTACGCGAGAGCCTTTGGAGTTATTGCTTTAGGTACCTCTATGATCTCCATGCTGCTTATATTAATTCACGGTCTATTCTTCGGACTTTACGGTCTTATAGCTATTGCAGACTTACTTTGTTTAATTCCTGCTGCTTTCGCCACTGCGTTGTCTACAAGATATAATCCATCGTTATTCCGCACTATCTTTAATCTAAGGTATACTGCAATATTCTCAATTACGCTATTAATATCTGCAATTATATACTTGTTTGTGATTTACGTTTAACGTATTCGCTGTATAATTTTTCAACTGTTTTACGATTAACCTTTTTGCCGTGTGGTCTTAACCCTCCACTAAAATTGGAGGGAATGTGAAGCAATTCGTGAATCAAGACTTTAATTTTCTCATTCTTATCAAGTTGTTCAAATCTCGGATATACCAGTTCGATTACATATACGGGCGGAATATTATAGGCCTTAATTATTGTTTTAGGTACAGTCCATATCCTAGCTAATGCCCTCGTTTTGGCTCCGTAAGATCGTATTACTCTCACTCTCTCTGGAACAATATAATTAAGTTCTAACGTGCTAATTATATCTTTTATCTCCTCTGTAGTACTTTCGTCATTGGTATACTTAATAATTTTTGAACCCCGTTTCACTTAAGACGATTTGCTTTAATTTCTTAATAAGGAGCGTTTAGTTCGAAAATGAACTTCTTAGTGGTATAATTAACATTCTTTACGACTGTTTTTTCTCTTACCAAATCCGCTAATTTTTCCCTAAGATCTAGCAAGTTTACTCTTGGATCTATTTTTAGTGCGCATTCCTTAATTTCATCAAAGTACATTGGCCTTTTCTTCAAACATTCAAAGATGATCACTCTCGTGTCCATTTTACAGAACTATGTTAAACTCACAACTAATTTAATTTATCGTCAATCTGCGTCTTCAGAGTTAACGGCTGTGAATAAATATACTTTACTTAAATAACTTATACTTCACCATATCTTAAGGGGTTGAGTTTATAATTATTCGTAATCGTTATAATAATTCCAAAATTATACCTAAGAACGTAATCCGAATATTCGGACTTAATAAGGAAAAGGAGGTTTAGGCGGAAAACGGAGAGAAGATAAGGAGATAAAGCAGCCCGTAAGAAAACCCTAGCGATGATATGCACCGTTTACAAGCGGTTAAGTCAAGCTGAGAACGGAGAGAAGGAAAGGTAAACTGTTAGAAGGAGAAGCTGAGAGTAGATCGAAAGGAAAAACTCGAGAAAATGTTGGTTAGAGGTCCAAGGGAAAGCGGATTAAAATGTTACTTCTCGATGCTTAAACTCGTTTCAAGAGGGGAAATTTATGCGAAGTATGATAAGGAGGGGTTATCTTATAAGGGTGGAAGAGGAGAGATTAACCAGAGGAGGTTAACCAGTATAGGTAGGAATACCCTGAGTGAATGTTACGTTAGTAATTCCATAAAGTTCTTGTTGATTAAAATAACGTAAAATCAGACAAAAATAAGGTACAGACCTATTGGAAATACTAATGCGTTTATCCTTCTTAACACTTAATAAGCGTAAAGTCCGAGGATGTTATATTTAGGGAGGGCGAGTAAGTGAAATCAAAAGCTAGTTGTTAGCACGGATAACGCGTCGTAGAGGGAAAGTTAGGGATTTCCTGAAAGAGGACGCCGTTAATGCTTATACTTTCCTCCATACTCTCAAGAGTCCCTAGGGGAACCTTTGCGGTATTTAAGGAGAGCCTCCTCCCGAAAGTCCGCGTGGAATTTGAGTAGTTTTAGTAAAAGACGAATAGATTCCTTCGCTAAAACGGGAAGGTGGTAAGGAACCTTTAGTATACCATACCAAGGAACAGCGAAACCTGGACAACGTTGTTACGTGAAGTTCCATCGCTCTTTTAATAGTTTAAGATGATATAAAAAGGTGCCTTAAAAATACGATAAACCTCAAACACAGAATCCCGTAATACACTAGAAATTATAACCGTAATAATAAAGTCTTTTTCGGACTCTCCAATAATGCACTTAATTTTATAAACTAAATCACCGTCTATTCTTCACAATTTATTAGGTTTAAATTCATTAAATTTATAGATATGGAAATAGTATAGATATCTGTGAAAAAATGGAGGTTGTGAAAATGAGTCCACCAAGCGATTGTGACGATGGCGACTAAAGGTTTATTAATGAGATTATAATATGTTATTTTTGGTATTAAATGAAAGCTTTTTGGGGGGGCCAGTTCTTATCATATTTGGTTAAGCTCGGAGATGTAGATGAGGAGTTACTTGCCTTGGTAGCAGGAAAGTATATAAGCGAGGACTTATTGAAATACCTAAAGTACACATACGACCTCAAGCTATATCCTATAATAAATAGAGAGGTAGTAGGCCTTTCGGAGGTTATGATTCAAGCTAATGTTTCCCAAAAAGTGTCTTTGTTTGATATCTATTACGCGTTTAACGAATATCCCATATTGATAGTAAGGGACGTAGTGGAGCAGAGAAAAGCAATTATTGACATGGTCGTTCCTCGTGGTTCTGGAGAATACATAAAGTCATTAGAGTATGGCTTGAAAATGGGGATATTCCAGTCATATAACATATACTCTGTTAGCGATAAGGTGTTATATCCTCCAGATTTTTCCATGTTTGACTTTGAAGAAAATTTCTTCAAGGTTGGCACTTCTGATAAAAGGGTCGGCATAAAAGTCAACGACACCTTATTAGATATTATCCCAGATATAGAGGACGTGACTCTTATAGGACTAAAGCAGACGAAAGGAAAAATTACGTTGAAGGATATGGCTGAGATAACAGGTTTGCCATTCGAAGAAGTTAGAAGACATTGGCAGGAACATTGTTCACTTATTGTATCCGGATATAGAATAAACTTAAAACTTCAGGACAAAATTATGGTGAACTTATTGATACCTGAAGGGGAAATCTCGGACGAGATAACGAAGATACCAATCTTGACAACTGCGACGTTTACGAGGAATGGAATGGTATGGTTAAAATTTACAGCACAAGCTAAAAACATTTACGAGTATCTTAATATGATAAACAAAGCGATAAAAGATGTAGACACGGAGTTTGAAATATATTTATCACCTACGCATCCTCAATACGAATATAATTTCACTGCATCAATACCTTACACTCGATACCTAGGTAATAGAAAGTGGAGGTATGACCTAGAGAAATCTAGGGCTTATTTAGACAGTTTACACGAGAAACTTGCAATAAGGAACTAGAAAATTTTGTAAAGTCTGTCTACTTATTTTCATGAGCGCCCTGTTCACACCCTTCGTATATTTTCAGGACAGCTTCAAGGTCTCTTCTGGCAATGTAGGGATCCATTGGAACTGTTTTTCCTTTTTCAACTGCGTCAATGAAGCCCTCAATCTCCCTTACTACAGGGTTCATTTTCTCCACTACAATCCTCTCTCCGTTAAAAATGAGATCACCAAAAGGTTTTCCCGCTTCTCTAGACTTAGGATCTTCTACGATCGTTCCTTTCTCACCGTAGATTTCAAATGCTGGTACAGGAGGAGGGTTTCGTGCGGCCCAAGAGTAGGTTAACATACCAAGATAATCGCCGAAGTCGAAAATAGCTCCAGAAGTGTCTTCGCCCTCAATTCCTGCGAAAGTTCTCTTGCACATTCCTTTTACTTCTTTATACTCTCCTCCTAAGTTAAGCATTGTATCGACGAAGTGAATTCCTCCGTCGATAAGTGACCCGTTACCCATCATTTCGTAATTCGTTCTCCACCCTTTCACTTTGTTTAGTCTCAAATCCCTAACAAGTATCAGGGATAACGGTTTTATCTTTTCGATTAACTCCTTAGCCTTCCAAACTGACGTATCGAAGTAAAAATTTTCTAAAACCATAAACTTTACTTTTTTCTCATTCGCTGTGGAAATTAAAGCGTCAGCCTCTTGTAAGTTCCTTGCTATTGGCTTCTCTAACATGACGTGTTTCCCTGAATTGATTGCCTCTAACCCCATTCTCATATGTTCGTCATGACTAACTACGAGGTCTATTATGTTAACTTCGGATTCTAAAACTGAGTCGAATTTAGTGAAATATCCTTTTGCCTGAAACTCTTTCATACAGTTTTTAGCTGCCGTTTCATCTCTACTGAAAACGTATACCTCTATATCTTTCCTTTTCCTTATATCGGATAAGGCTCGTAGGTGGACTGTTCCGAATCCCCTACAACCTACAACAGCTATTTTCATGAGGGAATTTGTAACTTTAAGAATTTAAGATTATTAATTAAGAGAACCGCAGGAATTTTCACATTAATGTCTTAGACAACTACGCTCATAATGAGACTTATTTATCGCGCCTCGTTAACTCATGATTAGAGATAACATATTCAGTAAACGCTAGCATTCCCTTTCCCGAGTTTTAGAAGTCCACATAGTGTCCCATAATAGCAATGACGTTCAATATTAATCTCTAATGTAATTCACGCCAGGATCCACTATTTCCGTCTTATATTCAATATACTCTTTCTCGTAAATACCTTAACTCTACTTGACGCTAAAATTTCGTGAACGTAAATCAGAGTTGAACTCTAGCTTAATTTGGTATGAGGAAGAAATGTGTAAATGAACTACGAAGTTCTTATGTGTCCGAGATGCGGGGGTGATGTTAAGATCGAAAAAGATAGAGTGGTTTGCATCTTATGTAAAAGGGAATACGCCTTCGTTAATGGCGTATTAGACATGCTGGAGGATAAGGTATCATGGATCGGATTCTTCGAGAGGCATCCTAGATTTTACGATGTATGGTCTAATGCAGGCTGGTTCCTGTTTAATGGTAGAAAATACTCTTCGTTAATTAAGGATGTACTTGAGGGATTCAATAAGGGTATTCTTCTCGACGCAGCTACAGGTACAGGGGCTGTTCTCAGATCGTTAATGAGCGACAGTGGTATTGGAATTGATCTGTCCCTTCCAATGTTAACTTATGCGAAGAGCAAGGTAAAATCGTTATTAATACGAGGCAGTATAGAAAAACTTCCAATAAAGTCAGAGTCAATAGATTTTTACACTTGTAATATGGCTTTGCACATACTGAACGATAAGAGTAAAGTATTTGCCGAGATGTCGAGAGTTCTAAAGAAGGGGGGTATTGCTTCCGTGAGCGTAATAACAAAGGATAATTTGAAGGGGAGTATAATGTCCCGTGCTTTTGGGTTAAAGGATTACTCGGAAAATGATTACATTAACACCGCTTCAAATGAAGGTTTAACTCTATACAAGAGGAAAAGGGTAGGTCCTGTATCCGTTATAAAGTTTTATAAGGGTAATAGTTAAGGGTCGTCTTAATTAGTGTTAAACCTCTAGTTTAGCAAACTTTATACAAATAAGAGTAATTTGAAAGAGGTAAAAGAACTAATGCTTAAATACATTTTATTGAATTTTCTTTATTTCTATTTCGATCTCTTTAGAAAAGTTATCGAACCATCTCTCTATAAAAAAAACTCCAGATATTTTTTCCATCCAACCTTCGTAGCTAAAGAGCGTAACAATTTCATGTTCGTCGACTTCAAAAGTTAGCTCTCCCCTTCCCGTTTTCCCACCGGTTGTTAATGTAAATGAATATTTTATGGTATTATTAGACAGTTCCTTATAAATATTAAGAGTGAATTTCATACCTAAGAACTTACCTGACCCTTTATACCCATTCCCTATGCCTTCAATCTCTTTTACCGGGGGGAAAAGCTTTGGGAAAACGTAATCGACTTCGCTAATTTTTTCCATGACTAATTCTCTAGGTGCTTGATATGAAAATCTGTATTCCTTTTTCATTACGTTCTCACGTTATTTCTACTATCCGCGTTCCTCTTGTGCTCTAGAAATTTTCGGAAGAGTAATATTATCTATAGATATCTCATATGCTGAAATATCGACCTTACCCTTTTCTAGAAATAGTTTACCTAATGCAGTCTCACCGGTGTAAATTTCTCCTCCCCTCCGCATCATGTTCTTTTTAAGTTCTCCGTTGATAATAGTTGCATTAAATTGGAATCTCTCTCCCTTCATTGTAACAACGCCTATCTCTATCTGGGAAATAAATTCCTTCATTTTCTGAATTGCCAGTTCAATTTCTCCCGTATATTTCCCTATTTCAATAAGTTCTAATCCCTGTGATTCTGATGTGAAGAAGAATTGGTAGTAGGGGACTATATGCGCATCTACCATGTGCTGGGCTAGCTGGAACTGAGACTTACCAAAGAGCTTTTCGAGAGTGCTACTTTGATAAGTTACGTCCAAGCTCAATTTCAGAATAGTTTCGGCAGAAAACTCCTTTGCATATACGTTTAGTTTCCACCTGAATTTATCGTCGTCAGACCATCCCGTAACCTCAATTCCGTTCGAGTTGATATACGGACCTTTCATTATCCCTAAGGTCTCGCTCATCTTAGTCTCTGGAGTTCCGAAAATGTAAATTACCCTAAAATCGTCCCTTACTGGACTAACCAATTCATTCGGGGACACGTATTTCCTTTTTGACGAATCGTATATTTGGAGGAGCTGCACGTGACCCAATATGCCCGCTATTTTGAAAGGGTCTGTAAAGTCTTTTAGAACTCTAACCTTACTAGCTTGTACTCTGATTTCCTTATCATATAACATTATTGCTCTAGAGGAACATAATATCGATAACTTAAAAGCTTTATAAGAATTTTTTTTCTTTTTTTCTGTGTGGCCGTTTACACTTGATTGCAAATTCAGTTTATTTAGAAAGTAGGATAAATTCAATTGAATGCGATCGTATTGACTGGTAGAGATAGGTGTTTAACTATTTCCTTTATTCAATCCCTATTTGCTATAATTACAATTAGCAATGGAAACCTGAATCGCCCTCTGTGCAGTATATGTCTATATATTAAGAGATAAAATTAGATCAAGTTATGTGTTACTAAAAGCTACTATTTAGGTTAGAGGCCTGAGTGGCTCATATTGGCTGTTAGTAATTATATAGAGCTGTGAAGTGTCAAACTATGATGTCTTTATACATTCGAGTATCTCATCAAAACTTTTGCTTGTCTTAAAACCCAACTCGTCAAAGTGAGTTCTAGAGGCTTTTCCTAAACACTCTATAAATTTTTCCATCTTAGGTAGATTTACTTTCCTTTTTGATGCTAAGGACGTTAAATTCCAATAGTGAGTAGTTTGATAAGGCATCTCTTGTAGTATCATCTGCATAAATTTCTTCACCCTATTAAATGTATACAAATACTGAAAACTTCCTAAATTAGCATAAAACTGTTCTATAATAGAGTTTTCCCATAAACTACCAAGCCAAAGTGGACCTGCAATAATGGTCTTGCCATTACATCTAGGACAACTCCCTATTCTATTCTTTTCAACCACAGCAAAACCACATACACTGCATTCTATATAAAACCCAACGTTATCGAGGAGAGAGTCCGCGAGTTTAGCACCCCTTTTAATATTTAATATTACCCTAAAGTAATGATCTCTAAAAAATGCAAATATAGGTCTTGCAGCTAAATCTAGACTTGCCGCCTCCTGAATTATCTTATAGATTAATATTCGTACTCCTGCTTCTTTATTGAAAGAGAGCTTCTGATTCTCCCCTATATATTTTCTCTTGCATGCATTAGGTGCACTGCCCATTAAGGGAGAAAGATCGGTAGCAGTCACCGCAAGATAACCGTTATTCCTGATCGCATTTAGTGAAGGTATTAGAAAGGGGACTGGACTTCCAAATGGATCTAGATCGACTAACTGCGCAGTAATCGAGTAAAGTACACTACTAGCATCACCGTTGGTTATTACCGCGTTAATATGATTTTTCCTAGAATTCTGGTTCATGAGAGATACTGCTAATGGATTAATATCATTGAGAAACAGAGACTCAACGCCAGCCTCTAACTGATATCTTATACCCCTTACACCTGAAGCCGCTAAGGGTTCCGCGCATTCCTTTACCTTTAGAAGAGAAGTAATAATAACTGAGACATCCCTGTTAAACACCATCTTGGGGTTATAAAATACAGGCAGCCAAGCAGGATCAAACTTTCCGTCTTTTTCATATGCCTTTGGGTCTGGTACCAATAGTTTAGCTTTACCTTCAGTTATTTCTATGAGATTCATTAATGACCTCTGGAATTTTAGACAATTCGGAACTCATTAAAACTTCTTTCCCTTTTCTCCTCGCTTCCTCTGCAACGTTTTGGGAATCGGCTATAACTATCATTAAACCCTTTATATTTTCAGCTATTTTTTCAGACTCATTAATCTTCTTAAATATCTTACCCTCTTTATCCTCCCTAGTAAGAAATATAGTGTTTTCTCTATATTTTGATATAAAATCTACAGGCGTTCTCCTCAAATCCGTGGTCGGTATTCCCATTTCATTTAATTGCCTGGCAATCTTGCTAGTTGTATTAACTTCTAATTTTTCGGAACTTTGATAGTCAGTAGGTCCTGCTAAGATCGACTCTCCTAATACCTCTACTAGTTTCTCGGCGACGTTAACGGCAACACATACTATTGTTTGATTTTCGTATTCATATATAGATTTACTTGTAACTCCAACCTCCTCTGCAAGTTTTCCCCTACTTATTCCCAGTTTTTCCCTTTCTCTTTTTAACTCAACTGAGTTAATTCTGACGAAAATATTGCCCTTTTTTCTCACAAAGAACAATTTCTCGCCATTTACCGCTCTATTTAATCCCTCAGTAGATATGGCGTTAATTCCACTTTTTTCAAGAATTACGTCGTCACCGACTATCTCCTCTGCTACTACTAGAGGCGTGGTATTAGTGGCAATTGATAATTTCTTTAAATCGCTAATTTCCTCTATATCTACTTTGTCAATTTTTGATACAGCCTTTATCGCAACTTTTTCGTTGTCCTTACTGGCAACTATATCTATAGACTTCTTCCCACCATCAGGATACTCGATTCTGCTTATCGAGAACCTATTGCTTTTCATTATCGTTTCTACATCATCTAATAGGCGTTCGACTCCCTTCATCTCTCAGACTAACTAAAATTATGATACTTTTTCCTTTTAAAGATTTTGAATGATATCAATATTTTAGCACATTTATTTGGACTAACAGGTCGATTCCAAGAAAGGTGAACTATGCACTTATCAGTAGATCAAAAGTAGTTTATCCTTTTAAATGCTTAGAATATTAATGATAAAAATAATTTGTGTTACGAAATAAATATGTGGTAAAAAGCTTAAGCAAGGTTTCTCGTATTACCTTATAAGAGGCAGGAAAGGATTCCGCTGGAATTTCATGGTGGCCTACGGAGGCAAACAGATTCTAGGGTTTACTATGATCTGACTCTAACAGAGAATAAGGCCAAGATTATTGGCGATAACTTAACACACAATTCTATAAACTTACGGCCCTTTCCTGAGTTTTGGGAACTTTACAGTACTAAATGACAAGGCAATTGAGGGTTTTTTAATTCCAACCAGCTTATTATAATAGCATTTATCGCGATTTACGTGAAATTCGGGAAACATTGTTAAGAATTACTTACGAACGTCTACTAAATTCTCGATCCGTTAGGAGGACGTATAAAAAGGTAAGGAGTTAAATAGAGTAATTCAGGGAAAAAAGCTAAATCCTCTCCAAGATGTGTTATTTCTTCTACACCTGATTATTTAATCTGTATCTAGATAAAATATCATTTATTATTGACGTTGTACTTGAGTGCTTCCACTTATCAAACCTCTCAGGTACTCTGACTATTTGCGCGTGTATTCCGCTTTCCTTTAATCTAACACTTAGTTTCTCCTCGTCGATACTCTGATCCGGACCTAACACTATAACATCAGGCTTTACCATCTCTACGCTTTTGAATATGTCATTTTTATCTCCTAAGAAAGCTTCATGAACGTACCTGATGGAGGCTATTACTTGCAATCTTTCTTGTTCGGTGTTTATTGGATGTCTTTTTTTGAACTTCTGTACATTCGCATCCCTAGCTACCGCTACGTAAACTCTTCCGTATTTCGACGCTTCCCTTAGGAACTCTATATGCCCTGGGTGAATAATATCGAAAGTACCTCCTACAAACACCTTCTTTGAAACATTTGATTCAGGATCTATAGATTGAGAAATAAGTAACGCATCAAGTAAACCTTCGGCATAAGCTATATCCACTAATGCGGTATCTAATTCGCCTTTCTCCAGATAGTATTTAGCGTCGTCCTTATAGTTACGAATTAATGATAATATCTTTTCATTAACTCCTTGGGGGATATTGTTTAGCTTCCTTTCTATTCCAATTATATACTTCCTTACTCTTTCCTCTTCTAAAGACATTTTAAAGCCTCCTCTTCTATAGAAGACAGTTTTGAAGGAAAAATAACTATATGTGGTCCACCTGTCTTATATTTATATACGACCTGATTAATATCCATATACTTTACCGTCTCGTTATCACAGCCTAGCTGCGAACCGACGATCACCTTTGTATCGGGATATACTATATGTCCTCCTTCGCTTTTCTCAAATTCTAATAGTAGTTCCATCGCTCTTCCTGCCGTCATATAATAGTCTTCCTTTAGATCCATGTAAAGGATTGTATGTAAACCACGCTCGTGGTTTTCCTTAATAACCCTATACGGTGTAGGATCTTTTCCCTCAACTATAGTAACCGATTTTCCAAATTTATATGATGATAACATTGATTTCGAAATTATATAACAGTGGACCGATACGCCAGGCACAATTGAAAAGTTAATTCCTTCTTCTCTCGCTGAAATTGGAATTATACTGTGAGTGGTAGATATTAATGGGTCACCGACTACAGCTATTGCTATCGATTTCTCTTTGGCAATGGCTAGGATTTTTTTAATTCCCCTTCCCTCTAAATCGCTTCTGTAGATCTTAGTCACTGGTTTACCGACCATCGAGTAGATAAGGGCCTCATTCCAACCGCAAGAAGTCGATGTATATCCATCTAAGAATATAATATCACTATTCCTCATAACGCTTAATCCAGCTTCTGTGAGGAATTTAGGCGAAAGTCCAAGCCCTACTAAAGATACTCCTGTCATAAAGTATTAAAATCGCCTAGGTATTACATAAAATTATGCTAACGCTTGCGGAAGAACTTTACATAGCGGATGATTTACCGATATTGTTTGATAAAGCCTTAAATTCAATAGTTTTATCTGACGTCCATATAGGATATGAAGAAGAATTAGCTAAAAAGGGAGTATTTCTTCCCCACGTGCAGAAGAAAAGATTCTTAGATTTATATAAGAGAGCCGTTAATATCTTTTCGACAAAAAATATCATTATAAATGGCGATATGAAACACATTTTTGAGAAGCTAGGGAGAACGGAGAGAGAAGAGCTTACCGAAATATTCAAGTTTTTAAAGGAAGACGGAGCTAATGTTATGTTAGTATTGGGAAACCATGATAACTATATCACAATTGTTACTGATAAATATGATAATATTCAAGTTACGGATGAACTTAGAACCGCTAATAGACTCTACATGCATGGACATAAGGAAGTCAGTTCCCTAGAGAAATATGTAATAATAGGACATGAACACCCTAGGCTTAGTATGAGGGATCGAATAGGTTATGCTAGAAAAATGCCGTGCTTCTTAAAAGTTCCCCGAAGGGATGGTGGTTATATTATAGTTTTACCGTCATTAGGACTTTACCAATCTGGAAACGATATAACTCTCTCCCACAGTTCCTTCCTTTCTCCAATTATGAGGAAAGAAGCGATGCTAGTTCGTGCTAAACCCTTTGTAATAATAGAGTCGCAAGGAATTATGGAGTTCCCAGAATTAGGTGTGATAGCTGATCTCATTTCCTGAATTATTACGCACTCACGGACGGAGCTTCCTACTTCTCCGCTAGTAGTAGACGACTCTACAGCACTGATGGTCGTTATGACCCCCATTGAAATCGATACTCATCATGCCCGACATGATACAGTGTCAAATATGTAATAAATATAATTTACTTTATTAACTAAATTTTTATGAGAAAAACAATTACCAAGAACCCAACTAACAGAATAATGCTTAAGGGGGTTACGCCTAGGTTATACCATGGTCATTGTAATCTACCAAAACGCAATTCCTAAGAGTACTTAGGGTGGAAAAGTAGATATCTTTTGCAAGGAAATGCTTAAGGAGTTGGAGGATATATTTGACAGGGAGTTCAAGGGCCTTATGTTCTCCAAGCACAAACCCTTCCACGGGGAAAACATGTAACACTAGGGATGAGGACAGCGATATTCCTACAAGGGTTTAGTCTTAAGAGGTACAAGTTGTCCAAGTGTAAGAACGTTAAGGAACATAACGTTAACGTATAGTTCTGGACTCACTGTTCATACAGCTGTGTTAGAGGCAAAGTATGTAGCTCCTCTACGGGTGTCTTGATCCTTTTGCCCTCCTTGAACAAAACTGGTAGTTTCACGCCGACGTAGAACGGTTCATAGATCTTTCTCCTACCATTCACCAAGTTCACGAAGCCCTTGAGAAAGCGGAAACTAGAGTACCCTTTCCTTTTAGCCTCCTTTTCCTACTTTGGGACCAATTCCTCCTCAAGGGCATTCCTCCTTCCTCGACTAATTTGTTTAATAATGTCCGCTGCGAAAGCAGTTGTTAGATGAGCAGGAACGTAATACCGTATTCTGTAAGGGCTGTTACTTCAACTTGTTCCACGATATTATCTCTACTCGTCCACTATTCCGTATTATCAAGTTCACAATGAATTTATTGATTCCAGACTAATAAAATAAAGTGAATTCACAATGAACGCGTAAGCGACCCTATACCTAACTTTACGCCCAAACGTACCAATAGCTTGTAATAAATCGTATTATAAATCCTGCAACAATAGAAATGAAATTTATCTCTAAGATAGAGAACGACGAGCCAGAAATCTCCTTAAGTAAATATATTAATAGTAATTTGAGTTCTGCTATATGGAAGAATATTGCTATTAAGAGTACAAAGACAATTAGTTGTACAGCAATGCCTGAAGCCGATGAACCGTGAAACTTGATAACTCTACTTACAATCGAACCAACCTTCTTATCATTAAATGTCCATATATCATTTAGGAAGAAGTTAAAAATTACCGATGCCTCAATAGCAACTACAACCGCAATTATTAGAGGAGACACCTTAAGCAGAAAATACAAAATACCTTCATTTACAACTGTGCCGAGGGCTCCTACCACTCCGAATTTAATTAGCCTAAGTAATAGCTGATATTTCATCTAATTGAAACTCCGATTTCTATATTATATCTTTGTTCCATCCTATCCGCACAACTAGTAGTAAAGTATTTAGTAAAAAAGAATTATATCAGCATTCAGCCATCCAGGCCTCTGTTACAAATTATAATAATATACTTTAACTAATATAATATTTTAATTTAATTATCATGCTATCCTATACTATCTACGAACTAGTTTAATTAGTTAATTGTATATTATTTAAATAAATTAGTTAATAAGGAAAACCTAGGAGTCCTCGTAGGCAGTCACACTAATGGTAGCTTACTAACGAAAGTTTTTTGGAGAACAACGCTGACTTATATTTACTCAGACCTCAAGGTCAAGGGAAAATCTCTCATTGGGCAGTGTATAACACACCTAACTCTGTAGAACACTAGAAATCATAGCTTCGGAAGATGTTATTGTATATGAGATAATCACTTGCTTCTTAAGGTCTGACCAAGTATAATATAAAATTTTAGTTATCTCGAGTTGGATAATTAAATACTGAGAAACTTTGATAGTGGTCGTGACTGGTACGCCCGGTACAGGAAAAACGACAATCGCTAAGCTGTTAGCTCAGAGCATTAATGGTATATATATATCTACTACTCAACTAGTTATTGAACGAAAGCTTTACATTGAATACGATAGTGATTCCGCTTCTTACATAGTAGATGAGAAGAGATTAGACAGTGAACTCAAGGCAGAACTTACTAGCGCTTTACTTATGTCGAGCAATGTAGTAGTTGATACTCTTTTCCCCTCTATAGTGAAAAATCCTGATTTAACCGTAGTATTAAGGAAGGACCCTTGTTCTCTTTACGAAGAACTTCTTTCCAGACAATGGCCAGAAGGAAAGGTTATAGAAAATGTCGAAGCAGAGATTATAGGCACAATAGAATATGAAGCTAGAGCGAATAATTCTGAAGTATGTTCCATAAACGTCACAAATAAAAAACCCTCAGAAGTTATCGAAGCAATTGAAAAGAGGATATGTGAAAACATAGATTGGCTCCTTTCGGAATCCACAGAAAAACTTATCGAATTGTTTTCAAGAAAATATAACGAAAAGTAACTCAATAGCTAGTAACGATAATGAAATCAGTATGAGCAAAAATTTAACAGTTATGTCAATTTTTTTTGTAATAATATCATATAATCCATATGGTAATAAAAGTATTCCAACAATTAATACGAATATCTCGATTTCGTCCATGACTATTAAATTTTCACGCAAAAAAGAAGTGATAAAAAACTCAATAATACTTTGACTTTAGAGGATCATTTCTTACCTTTCTCTAACATATCAAGGAGTTCTTTCGGGGCATCCTTCTCAGAAACAGCTCCTCTCCCAGTTTTTCCTTGATCGTCGTAAGTAAAGGACACCATTTTTCCTACTTTCCATACCTTCTTTACCTTATCGATTGTTACTTCCTTATCTTCTCCCTTAAACTTAAACTTTACCTTAGTTGGCATAATTTATGATAAACAGGGTAGCTTATTAACTTTACGGTGATAAAAGGGGTATTACATAAGTTAACACATATTATCATTAATAAGGTAATACCCCTGAATATAACAACTGCATATTGTTTAGCGAAGAAACTACTATTTAACTATATATGTATTTACTAGACATGGTTGACACAATGAATCATTTTGTCAAGAATTAACTTAGTCGGACACAAAATGTCTAATAAATGTTCAATACGCAATAGTGTCCTATATTGGATAAATGTGCGTTTAAAAACTAAATTTTGGATAGGAATAACTTGCCCTACAGTGTTCAATTAAAAAGATAATTCAGGGGGATTACCGAACATTGAACACCCTCTCCAACCTCATAGCCTACAATATCCGGCGATTCAGGACACTTAATAACGCAAAATCATGCTAGAAAAGCCCGTTCTCTAACCAAGATTCTCGTAAATTACATGATTATTGCTGTAAAACCTAATAAACTGATTTTATATTATCATTTATCTAGTAATTAAATGAGTTTAATTCTAAATAAACGCATTTTATAACTTTTTAATTTATATAGTTATTCTATTAATTGCAGATTGGACGCTACCATTGTATAAGATAATCAAAGATTCCATCAGACTAAAGGTGTCTATACGTTTGCAATAATACAGAATTTCAAAATGGATGTTAAATAACCTTAGAACAATACTTCCCTGAATTTTGGTTATTGACCCTGTATCCTACACAAAACGTTTTAAGCCCCCCATTATTTATTATGGCTATCTTAAAACTCCTTAACCCATTTGAGGTAACGTTTAAGAAAGCTCTACTAAGAATATGCTTTCCTTTTCAGATAAATATCCTCTTGTTAATTGCACTATAATAATACTTAAAGTTAGTGCGAAAGTTTTTAATTAATCGTTTTAATATTCTTCAAGTTTAATATAAAGATTGTGAACTCGAATAAAATATAATTTACTACTTCTTATATAGCTTCGTTAGTAACTGGAAATGCGTAATTCATCAAGATACCACATACAACTCCTCCTGTATGTGCTAATATATCCACTTTAGGTAAAATATTAGATATTATAAAAACAAGAATTAGTAAAAAAATGTAGTTTTTTGCGACACTTCTATAAGTATCCCAATTCTTTCGCGCTTGATCTGTAACATAATATGCTAGTATACCAAAAATCCCTCCTGAAGCTCCAGCACTGGCGGATAACGGACCGTAGAGTAGGCTTACAATATTTCCCATAATTCCCGATAAAAGGAATACAAAGTATTCTAATCTATTTGCATATGACTTAAATATCTGATAAATAACTAGCATAGAGATAAAATTAAATACGGCATCAGATATACTGGAAGTAACGAATATTGACGTAAATAGTTGGTAAACGTAACCTCTCTCGACTAAACAGTTAATTTGAATAAGATAAAGATACAATGGGAGGTCTAAAAAGTATAGCGTTCTGCCTATAATGAAACCAAGTAGAATAAGGAAAGCTAAAACTAGAGTAGATTTCATGAACTATAGTACACCTGTGATATAAGACAATCCAAAACTGATTAAGATGAGTACTCCCCATATCCATACCCTCCATTTTATTACCTTTGCACCGTCCAGAGGACCAAGAGGCAGTAAATTGAAAAATGCTACGTAAGAGTTAAATGCCGAATATTCTGCAAATATTGTCTTTAATCCGCCAGTTCCTATAGCTGCTAGCACACTAAAAATAATCGATAAAATAATGTTTGTCGTGGGTCCTGCAGCTGCAGTTATCCCATTTACGTCGTCCTTATCCGTGAGCGAATAAAAAGCCCTGCACGATATTCCAGTATATCCTGCTGCAAAAACGAAAAATGGAGTGAATAAGTTAAAAATAATCGTGAGAAATAGACCTAAGGGATAGAGATAAAATCTAGAAAGGCATCCGTATCGTCGAGCTACCTGTCTATGGGCTATTTCATGAGGAATAATTGCTAGAATTGCCCCAACTAAAGGTATTAAGAAGCTTAATAGTGTAAATTGTACATGTCTTATTAAATTAAAAACGTTTAGAGGTGTAAAGTAAACTGCAGTAGATAATATTGCTATAATGAAGGACTGCCATTCGCCTATATTTCCAAACTCGAGTTCAAGTTTCCTTAAAAACCAGCGATCCATATACAGCTCACATAGTTGCTTATTTTTATTCCTTTTGCTTCAACTTTCTATATCTGATATTATGTTTCTGGAGAGACATATTGGTATAATGCTTATTTACCATTCCGAAATATTATATACGTAATATGTATAGTATATATGTAAATACCCCACTCTTTACCCCTACTAAGTACTTGACGGAGGAGGGGGATGTAATTGGCTTTGAACCAACTCTGGAGAGGGAACTATCTCAGCTAGGCATCTCATTAAAAAATGTAGCTGAGGCAGTATCTCTATATATAAGGGGGGATGAGGAAACATTTAATATTTACATAAGCACTGATTCGCAGTTAAGGACAATAAAAATTTATGAGGTTACATTCGTTCAATATTCAAAAAATATTACGTCTTACTTGATGATATCGAATTTCCCAAAGATCTCAGAAATACTTATTACACGTCTTTTTACAGAAGTGGCAAATAGATTGGTAAACGAGATGAGAAACGCTAATAAGTTAATAGTCGAAATGGGATTTCCATATAAAATAATAGTCTTTGAAACATTTAATAAATTTAATAAAGAATTTAATGCGATAAGAACAGGATTTGCCAAAACATTTGGCGAAGACGTAATAGTGTCTATCTCTAACACCTTGCAAGGACTTATATGGCCTATCGATAGAAAAATTATGCAATTCTCAGAATATGATGAAATGGATGTTGAAATTAAAAAAATAGTAAAGAGAATGGTTGAGTAAATTTTCTAGAAATGAATAATTTACTTTATAAATATTAAACGATGATGTATATAACTATAACTCTATAGCAAAAAGGAGTACATTTTACCTAATACATTTACCGTTTCAATTAGAACTGCACTTTAGTAAGTTTTGCGTAAATTAGTCGCACACTATACTTTTCACACTTTAAACAGTTAATCTATATACATCATAGTGTCAAATGCGTAATTAACATGATTAACTATATAAAGTAAAAAGTTATAGAACACGTGAGTGAGGATTAAATTCAATTAATTATATGGCTAGATAATAATATAAGATTAGTTTATTAAGTGCAGTAATAGGCAATAAAATTTTCAAAGATTAATTTTTCGAAAATCGAGCACGGAAAACAAACTTTTCCAGCGTAATAAGCTTAACGTTTACTAATGTTCCTGCAACGCTGAATATTGTAAGCCTAGAAGTCCGATAAAGGTGTTTAATCCCTTTAGGCTTCTGCGTAATATCTCATGTCCCATTTACATGTCACTCCTTAAGCTCTTTAAGTAGTCGTATATCTAAGCTAACTTCATTTTTACCTTAAACCAGTTCCTGGAGAAACCTAATCTTAACTTTAAGATAAATCTCATATAGCTGAATAACGTACTAATTTATTAAAGAAGCGGCCGTCGTCTAGCTTGGATTAGGACGCAAGCCTGCCACGCTTGAGATCCCGGGTTCAAATCCCGGCGGCCGCATACAATTAACACATAAAATACGTTATAATAGAACTTAGTGAATAAGACAACATTGGTAGATACTATTAATTCGGATGATACTCTTCTTTTCGCTTCTAGCAGACTACGTTACATGGTAAAAGCAAAATTTCCTAATCTGTCTGAACAAAAATTGTTCTGAATTCTTCCAAAAAATTTCAGTTTTTATAAATGCCCTAAATCTTCTATCCTTATGGTAAACTAACGAAATAATAAAGACATGGTAATAAAGTTGATTTGCCAACTATTACTCTTCGTATAATACCTTAACGTATAATTAAAAAATTTTAAATATAAGAAGTAAAGCGAATTAGTAGGGGTGATAAATATTTGTATTAAACGTGTTTTCCAATACAATAGAACTGCTACAAGGAATGTGGCCAACACCTTTGTTAAAATTAGACATAGGACCTAATGTTTGGGCAAAATTAGAATTCTTTAACCCGTTTAGCAGAAGTATAAAGGATAGGACAGCCTATTTCCTTATTAAGAATGAGATAGAAAAGGGGAGAAACCGATTTATTGAAGCTTCGTCAGGAAATTTAGCACTTGCACTGGCTTCCCTAGCTTCTATCTATAAATTTGAGTTTACTCCATTCATACCCAGTACTTCCTCTAGATTCTTTAAGGTAGCTCTAAAGATTTTAGGTATAAGATACGTGGAATATGGTAATAAAACTACAGAAATAGTTCCATTAGCGAAAAAATATGCGGAGTTGACAGAAGCTGCCAACCTGGATCAATTTACAAATGAAAGAAATCCCAATGCTCATTTTACAACAAGTGCTAGAGAAATACTCGAGCAGTTAGGTTCAGTGGGCAAGTTCCCGGAAAGGATCTTCGCTAGTGTAGGTACAGGAGGGCATATTACAGGACTATACAGATTTTTCAAACAATTTGATAAGAAGGTAGAAGTCGTCGCAGTTCAACCTAAAGAAGGAAGTAAAATTCCAGGAATGAAGCGAATAGATGAGTCTGGCTTTGCAGAGGTCAAATCGATTCAAAAAGTAATAGATGTCTCTGAAGGTGAAGCTCTTGCTGGAGTTCAACTAATTGCAAGACGAAATGGAATTTTAGTGGGATTAAGCGCAGGCGCTACTGTTAGCGCTTTCTTGAAAATAATGGATGAAAGAACAACTGTTCTTATTTTCCCCGATGATTTATTTAAATATATAGATGAAGTGGAAAAATTGTTAGAAAATGAAGCCACATCGAACTCTAAGTGATCTTAGCGGGTGATTCAGGTTTCCATTGCGAATTGTAATTATGGTAAATGGGGCCAAACAAAGGGAATTGTTAAGCGCGAACCCCCTCAGTCCATACGATAGTATTCAATTGAATTCATTCTATTTTTCTAAATAAACCGAATTCGCAATGAACACGTGAACGGCCCGTCTTAATGTTCTTTCTGTATAATTATATTGAACTGTATATTATTAGTAAGTTTCTAACAGAATTAAAAACACAGTTATTGGCAAGTTGTTACTATATAAACCTAAGTGCACTCTATTATAATGAAGTAATTGTGCTCCCTATAAATAAGATTATGAACTCTATGGTAAGCCAAGTAAAGGTAGAGGAATTTCACGGAAAAAAGGTTGTTACAAAGAGGTACGACTCTGCTACCTCTGTGAAATGGTACTTCATTACTAATGCTTTCAGAGCTTATCCTTTCGTGGCTGAGGGTAAGGAGAGGATGAAGAGGGAAATGGACTTCCTCACATCCAGATTAAGCATAGCGAAACCCGTAGTTTACGATTTTGACATGAAGAATTTGGTTCTTTATAGGGAATATATATATGGGGGACAAATAGAAAATTTTTACAAACTTGGGAAAACACTTAGTAAAGTTCATAATGACGGATATGTCCTAGGTGATACGAAAATCAGCAATTTTCTAGAGAGCAAAGGCGAGGTTTACATTATCGACGCAGAACAAGCTATTCGTAACGAAAACGAGGGATTTTTCGCATGGGATTTGCTTATTGCAATTTTGTTTATCTCATATAGGAATTTTTCTAACCTAAGGGCGTTCAGACTAGAACTTAGGGAATTCCTTGAGGGTTATGAACCTTCACCTAAGGTTTTACCGCTAATTTTCTCTGTTAAGAATCTAAATGTCCTTTCATTATTCCCCGTTTTTCATCTCTTAGAGTTGAGGAGATTCATACAGACTTTTCAATAACAATCGAGTCCTTATCATGTTTTAAGAGCAAATTAGATATGTTTATTCTAGTTCCGCACACAGGGCATTTATAAAAATACCTTACAACCTTTTCCCCACTGCTTAACGTTTCGCTCTCCTTTATGAGATCAGTTCTTATCTTACATCTAGGACATAGCGGCTCTTTCATAATCTCATTTTAAAATATTACTATGCCTAAATATGTCTATGCTTATAGATAGATATGGTCGGCCAATGGAAGATTTACGCATAACCCTAACTCATGTCTGTAATTTTAGCTGTTTCTTCTGCCACATGGAAGGTGAGGAATTATTGCCTAACGATCTTACAGCAAATGAAATTCGGTTAATAGCGAGTGTAGCAAAAGAGATTGGAATAGAATCGGTAAAGTTTACAGGTGGGGAGCCAACAGTTAGAAAGGACATTTTAGAGATAGTAGGATACGTTTCTGACTTCGGCTTTAAAGATATATCTCTTACTACTAACGGATTTATGCTAACAAAATTAGCGATTAAATTAAGAGACGCAGGATTGCAGAGAATTAACATAAGCCTTCATTCTCTTAACCGAGAACGCTTTAAGAAGATCACTGGAGTAGATGGATTAAATAGGGTGCTTGAGGGAATTAATTCAGCAAAGGGAGCAGGATTTAAACAGATAAAGCTTAATTTCGTTGTAACAAAGGAAAATTTTGATGAGATACATAATATAATACAGTTTGCAGAAGAAAACGGTATGAATTTACACCTGATTGAGCTTCACCCCGTTGGACTTGGCAAAGAGTCGTTCTCATCACATGAAGAGTTAACGTCAGTGGAGAGAAGCTTACAACACGTCGCCAGAAAGGTTGAAGTAAGGAAGAAACATTTTAGACCAGTCTACATCCTTCCCTCAGGGATAAAGGTAGAGATAGTTAAGCCATACGCTAATCCCTTATTCTGCGCAGGGTGTAATAGAATAAGACTTACTGCTGATGGAAAACTAAAAACTTGTCTATATAGAAATGACTTAATTGTGGACATCTTGGAAATTGTCAGAGGAGATTATAGTCCAGATGAGAAGAAACGCTTGATTGTTAAAGCATTTAAAATAGCCAATTTTATAAGGGAACCTAACTTTAAGTGGAGATACTCTTATGATTTACCTTTCAGAGATATAGTTAATGCAAAACATTAGAAGAATTAATAAATTATTAGAGAAAAAGGAGTGTGTTGCAGTATTTGGAGAGAGTAATGTCTTCTACTTCACCGGATTTCGAGGTGCTGGGACAGTTATTATTAGTGATGGCGTTGTAAATCTCGTAGTGCCAGTTTTAGAGGAGAATAGAGTTTCAGGAATAAACGGCGTAGAAACTATCGTTTACGGACTACCTGGTGTTGGCCGTTCATCACATAAGAACTTTTATGAAGTTCTCCAAGGATTGTGTAGGGAAGGAAATACGCTTAACGTTAACGTGTCTTCATTAGATCCGTCACTTTACATTAATCTTACCTCCAAATATCAAGTAAAGGATATTTCAGAAGAGATTACATTAATGAGAGCTATAAAGGACGAGGAGGAACTAGAGTTTATAAGGAAAGCAGGAGAGATAACTTCTGTCGCACTAGAAAAAACAATAAATGAACTAGATGAGGGCAACAACGAAAAACTAATTGCCGGTACATTAGACTATTACATGAAAAAGCAAGGAGCAGAGGATTACTCTTTTCCAACTATTGTAGCTATTGCAGAAAACGCATCTGAACCTCATCATATACCTACTGGTCGACGATATAAGAAAGGAGATTTAATTTTAATAGACGCTGGTGCTAAGTTCGAGGGATACTCGTTTGACACCACTAGGACGATTTTTGCCGATACTCGAGAATTTAAAAAGATCTACGAAATAGTTCTCGAAGCTCAATTAGAGGCAATAGATGAAATAGCACCTGGCGTTAAGGCCATTGAAATTGAGAGAAAAGCTAGAGGAGTTATAGAAAAGAATGATTACGGAAGATATTTTATTCACTCGACAGGACATGGAGTCGGAATAGATGTTCACGAATATCCTCCTATAAGCCTCAACTCTGCCGCAACACTGGAGAAGGGAATGGTTATAACAGTAGAGCCTGGAATATATTTGGAAGGACGGTTTGGTGTAAGGATAGAGGATACTATTATAGTTGACGAAAAACCACGCGTATTACTCACTCCTTATAAACAAATTTAAAATCTTTTATAATATTCGCTTAAAAGGGATTCAAGCGTTATTATTTAGGATATAAGATGGAGACTACATTACATCAGGAACTACTTGTCACTGAGATATCGAAGCGTGTTAGAGAAATTCTTGAACTTTTAGGAGAGGATGTAAACAGAGAGGGACTAAAGGAAACTCCAGAAAGGGTTGCAAAAGCCCTACTTGAAATGACTAAGGGATTAAGGGAGGAAGAACCACAGATTAAAATATTTAGTTTAAAGAGTGATGGTTCGCCAACTGAGGATAATCAAGTAGTAATAGGGAAGGACATTAGATTCACTTCTTTATGCGAGCATCACCTATTACCTTTCATAGGTCACATTTCAATAGCTTACGTTGTGGGAAAGGAAGGGAAAGTCTTAGGGTTTAGTAAGCTTTCAAGAGTTGCCAATTATTTCGCCTCTAGACCTCAAATTCAGGAGAGACTTGTACAACAGATAGCAGACGCATTAATGGATAGCGAGTTGAAGCCTGAAGGGGTTATTGTTATAGCTGAGGCTATTCATATGTGTGTCTACGTACGTGGGGTAAAAGACCCCGAAGCGTCGTTAACGACTATTGCGTCTAGGGGAATTTTAAAGACTAATGACAATATGAGACGTCAAGTACTTGATATGATAAACACTTCAAAAAGGAACAAGCCCTTACTGTGAACTTACTCCTTCTTGGCAGAAGGGACCTCCTGCTTCTCAGCTACATCCTGCCCAGAGGGTTCTACACGCTCTGAGGGTCGTACCCCGAAGTTAACGTTACAGTCCCACATGGGACTATAATTGGAGTAGAGATGTACCGCATCAATCCTAGCTTAGGCGTCTTGGTAACGCTTACTTCATCGATAGGTGTTATTGATATACTGGCTGCGAACCGAGTTGTGCAAAGGAGGCTATTCGCCTGTGGGTCTTTCGCCCACTTAAACCTCCAACGAAGATAAAACTATATAGTTAATTGAATCAAGATTAAAGCCCTCAACTGTTGAGTTTAGCTAAATAGTACCTCAAAAAGTGAGGTCGTGTTTTCACCCCATTATTTATAAGTGAAGCAGGCAAATAAGTTACGATTAGTATGGTCCAAACTAATGAGGTTATTGAATTAATGAAATCGTGGCCCTCACACTACAATCCAAAAGAGATCGAGGAAAAGTGGCAAAGAATATGGCTCCTTGAGGAATACTGGAAGAATGTCTTTAGATTCAAAAGCGAGGATCACTCTAAACCTGCCTTTGTAATTGATACCCCACCACCCTTTACAAGCGGGGAATTGCATATGGGGCATGCATACTGGGTGTCCATGATCGACGCTATTGCAAGATCAAAGAGACTCCAAGGATTTAACGTTCTTCATCCTCAAGGCTGGGACACGCAAGGACTTCCTACTGAACTTAAAGTACAATATCGTCTCAGAATACCCAAGGAGAATAGACAACTCTTCCTTGAAAAGTGCATTGAATGGACTGAGAAGATGATAGCCAATATGAAAAGCGGAATGATAAGACTCGGATATAGACCTGAATGGGAAAGATATGAATATAGAACCTATTCGAAAGAGTATAGAAGAGTTATCCAATTAAGTCTCATCGATATGGCAAGAAAGGGATTTCTTGAACTTCGCTACGGGCCTGTATATTGGTGTCCGCACTGTGAAACGTCTTTAGCTCAAAGTGAAGTCGGGTATAAGGAGGCTTCTGGTCTGCTTAACACCATAAAATTTCCCCTAAAAGATGGAGATGAGATAAGAATAGCAACAACGAGGCCAGAGCTAATTCCTGCAGTGCAGGCAATAGTAATTAATCCCAATGATACCAGATATAAGGCACTCGTGGGGAAGAAGGCAATATCACCAATTTTTAACAAAGAGATACCAATAATAGAGGACGAAGCTGTAGATATGAGTTTCGGAACTGGTGCAGTTATGGTATGCACATACGGAGATCCGCAAGACGTGAAATGGCAATTGAAGTATTCCCTCCCTGTAAGCGAGATAATAGACGAAAAAGGAAGGATAAAGAATACAGGTATTCTAGACGGTCTCACTGTAGAGGAGGCTAGGAAAAAAATTCTCGAAATGCTGAAAAATCAGGATTATTTGATTGACAGTAAACCGATCAGACATAACATCTTGTCCCACACTGAGAGATCGGATTGCGGCTATCCAATAGAGTTCCTCGTCAAAAAGCAATTGTATATAAAGGTCCTTCCCTTTACTGATTTACTTCTCAAGAAAGTAGACGAAATGACATTCAAACCCACGAAGATGAAGTATTTTCTAAAAGAGTGGATTAAAGGCTTAGAATGGGATTGGAACATTTCAAGACAGAGAGTCTATGGAACTCCACTTCCATTTTGGTTCTGTGATAACGACCATCTAATACCAGCGGAAGAGAGTTCATTACCGATAGATCCTCGAGAGATAACTCAAACTAAAAAGTGCCCCGTATGTGGGTTAACGCTTAAACCGATAACGGATGTTGCGGACGTATGGATCGACTCTAGTGTAACCCTATTATATCTTACACAGTACTATGATAACAAGGAACTAATCGAATATGCCTTTCCAGGAAATCTGAGGGTACAGGGAACCGATATTATAAGAACCTGGTTGTTCTATACGCTTTTCAGAACGTGGGCAATAACAGGAAAACTGCCTTTTAGCGAAGCGCTAATTCACGGTCAAGTGCTCGGACCAGATAATAGCAGGATGAGCAAAAGCAAGGGGAACGTGGTCTCCCCCTTAGATAGAATAGATGAATATGGAGCAGACGCCATAAGGATGACTCTTTTAGGCTTTTCAATAGGTGACGATTTTCCATTTAAATGGGAAACCGTAAGGGGAAGAAAGTTACTCCTACAAAAACTCTGGAACGCTTGCCGTTTACTATATCCCTTCGTCTACGGAAAAGATCTTAAAAAACCAGATAAGTTGAGCGTAGTAGATAAGTGGATATTATATATGCATAAAACATTTATTATTAATGCAATAAATAATTACAATTCGTATGACTTCTTCAAAATAATTGAGGACTTTCATCGCTATTTCTGGGAGGTAATAGCGGACGAGTATTTGGAGATGATAAAGTATAGACTCTTTGAAAACGATGATGCTGCAATTTTTGTAGCTAGGAGAATAATAAAGGATCTATTGATAGTCATCCATCCCCTAGCTCCGCACATAACTGAGGAACTCTACTCTAGAATGTTTGGCGATAGACAGAGTATCCTATTGGAGAGATTTCCAGACGTCTCGGATATTGAGGAAGATGAGTACTCGCTTAAAGTAGGTAATGCCATAACGAAAATTAACTCTGCGATAAGAACCGAGAAGATAAGACAGAAACTGTCGATGAATACGCCAGTAAATGTGAGATTAACTTGCGACGAAGAACTAAAAGAGCTAGTTAAAATTGTTGAAAAGGATATTAAAAATACCCTAAAAATTGAGAATTTAGAGATACTAAGTGGAAATCAACTGAAAGTAGAAGTCGTTAGATCAGACCATGGGAGTTAAGCTCACCTATCGCTACTATATTTCTCTTCATCCTAGAGTTTTTCTATCATTTCTTTTATCCTATTTATTCCTTCTTTAATATCTTCTTCGTCTACGGCAAAACTAAGTCTAAGGAAACCCCTTCCTTGTTCGAGGGGGAAAACAGAACCTGGTATGGTTACAACACCGACCTCCCTAATTAGTTTTATCGCTAATTCACGTGCTTCTACATTAATTCTGTTCATAATTTCAGAGAAGTCGACAAACATGTAAAACGTCGCTTGTGGTTTGGTAATCCTTATGCCTTTTACACTAGATAGACTTGCAAACATCGTATCTCTCCTTCTTCTAAATAAATTAACCATCTCGTTTACCTCGTTAAAAGTCCTGAACGCGGCTAACGCTGCCTTCTGAACGAAGCTAGTTGCACAGGTGTAGATATTAGTTGCGAGAATGGATACCTTGTTAATTACTTCTCTTTCTGCGATAACATAACCGAGTCTCCACCCAGTCATAGAAAACGTTTTGCTGAAACCGTTTACGTAAATTACGTTCTCCTTCCATTCTGGAATTCTTAATACTGAGGACATTTGCCCTTCATAAATGAAGTTGTCATATATTTCATCTGCTATTACTACTACGTTGTTATCTTTAGCTATTTTTACTACATCGGTGACTTCCTTCCTGGAGAATATAGTACCTGTGGGATTGACTGGATTATTAAGAATTACTACCTTAGTCTTTGGAGTTATCTTCGATTGAAACTCTGAAAGATCTATTGAGAAATTATTGTCCTTCCTAAGCTTGGAAAAGATAGGTCTCCCAAATAACATTTTTACTGCTTCGCTATAGGAGTAAAATGAAGGATCAAATATTATAACCTCGTCTCCAGGTTTTATATACAGTAATAAGCTCAGATAGAGGGCTACTTTCGTACCAGGGGTTATCGCGACGTTTTCAGCCGTTAGTTCCTCGCCGTATTTTTGATTTACGTATTCCGCAACAGCTTTTCTAAGTTCATAAATACCTAGTGAAGGAGTGTATTTTGTGAAGTTGGTATCTATAGCTTCCTTTGCTGCGTCCTTTATCTCCTTAAAAGTCGGCACGTCTGGCTGACCAATTCCGAAGTTTATTATCCTTTTCCCTTCTCTTTTAGCGACATCATTTGCAATTTCCTGGTAAATCAGCGTACTCTCCCCATTAAGAGACTCTATACTATCCGTAAACCTCTCTATTGGTTTCATACTATTTCATCTCATTCGCGGTGAACTCTCTTATTTTTTCGGGATTTTGAAGAAGACTAGTACCTATTAAAAACGCATCCGCCCCTGCCTTTCTAAGCATAAGTATTTCGCTCTTACTAGTTATTCCACTCTCAGCTATCTTTATCATATTTTTCGGTATTAATGAGAGCAGAAGAGACGACTTATTTAGGTCGATTTTCAGATCTCTGAGGTTTCTTGAGTTAACGCCTATCATGTCTGGTTGTAATGAGTTAATTATCTCTAGCTCCTTCTCATTTGAGATCTCAACTATTACTTCTAAGTTAAACGACTTGGCGTACTCATACAAATCCTCTAACTCCCTTTCAGTTAATATAGTGGCTATCAATAAAATAGCGTCTGCCCCTATATTAAATGCCGTCTCTACCTGCATTGGTGATACTACAAAGTCCTTCATTAAAATAGGAATAGATACCCACTTTCCTATTTCTCGCAATAACTCATAATCCCCCTTAAAGAATTTCTCTTCTGTAACAACACTTAAACCTACTGCACCATTATTCTGCATAAATGTCGAGTACTCAACAGGATCTATGGACACCTCGAGTCCAGAAGGAGAACCTCTCTTATATTCTGCGATAATTGGCGTAGTGTTATCGCCTGAATTCCCAATTCTGGTCGATAAGCTATGAATTTTCCTAGTTCTTTGAACGTCTACTGGGATTCTATTTAGCGAAATCTCGGTTACCTCCTTTAGCCATCCATCTAAAAGTCGAGGCATTGGTAGTTTACACCTTGTTAATGAAGTTATATAGAATTTTATAACCTTCCCTGGTTCCCACCGATTCTGGATGAAATTGAACTCCATAAACCCTATACTCCTCATGTTCTATTCCCATGACCTCCTGGTCTTCTTTAGAGACAGCCGTGACCCTTAACGGTGTTTTTACGTTCCTTACAACAAGACTATGATATCTAGTAGCGTGAAAGGTATTTGGTATACCGTAGTACAATCGAGAATTATAGTGAAATATCTCGCTAATTTTTCCGTGAAATATTGTATTGGCTTTCTCGATATTAGCCCCATATGCATATCCTATTATCTGATGACCTAAACATACCCCTAATATAGGAATCTTGACTCCTAAGTTCTTAACGATATCAAGACTTATTCCAACATCCTCCTTTTTTAGTGGAGTCCCAGGACCCGGAGAAATAATTACCCTATCGGGATTTATCCGCATTACACCTGATAAGGATATCTCATCATTTCTGATCACTATAGGAACGGTCCCTAATTGGGCTACCAATTGATATATATTAAAAACAAAACTATCGTAATTATCAATAATTAGTGTTATGTCCACCACTTCTCTCCTCTATAGCCAATTTAAGTGCGGCCAGTTTGTTTTCGACCTCCTTGTCCTCGGCCTCTGGGATCGAGTCCGCTACAATTCCTGCACCTGCTTGAAGTCTAAAATTGCCATTTATGGCAAATCCGCTTCTTATAGTTATGGCAAATTCGGCGTTACCATCCACCGAGAAATAGCCCACAGCTCCTGCATATGGACCTCTTCTATACCTTTCGAGCCTTTCTATAATTCGCATTGACATAGGTTTAGGTGCGCCCGAGACAGTACCTGCAGGGAACACTGCTTTTAACACATCGAATGAGTCATAACGCCTAGTGTCTAGATTACCTATTACTCTACTAACTATATGCTGTACGTGGCTATATTTCTCTATATACATGAGTTCAGGAACCCTAACTGTTCCCGGTATACTAACCTTGCCTATATCATTTCGCGCTAAATCAACTAGCATTAAATGTTCAGCCCGATCTTTTTCTGATCTCATTAGAGTTTGCTCTAGCTTCAAATCCTCCTCTGGATCAATTCCTCTCCTTATAGTCCCAGCTATAGGAAATGTCTCAATTACGCCTTCGTCAACTCGGAATAAAGTCTCTGGACTTGAACCTATTATCACCCTTTCGTTAAACTTTAGAAAATACATATAAGGAGATGGATTAATTTTCCTTAGTCTTATATAAAAATCTATTAAATCCCCAGAATACTTGTAGGTAAGAATTTTTGATATTACGGTTTGAAACGTGTATCCTTCCTTTATATAGTTTAAAACTTCATTTACGTTTTTCTTAAACTCGTACGATGATATTACGGGTTTGCCCTCGCTGAAGTTAGTGCGTTCCCATATTTCTCCCCTACACTCAGGCAAAGAGCCTTCAACATAAGCAACGCTATTTAAATTATCGTATAAAACGACGTTCGAGGGAATAAAGAATTCTGCGTCTGGCCAATTCTCCACATTTGAAACTAAACTAGGAATTTTTTCATAATACCTTATAAGATCATATGATAGATATCCTATCGCTCCTCCTTTAAATCTGCTTGGAAAGTTAACTTGAACCGCTCTTTGAAGCAATCTTTTTACAGCTAGGAGAGGATCAGTCCCTTCGGAAAATCCTTCTTCACCCTTAATTTTTCCCTCTTTAATTTCAACTGCTCCTTTAGAACCCCATGCAACTAAGGTGAACCTTGCTTTATACTGAGGGCCCTCTAAACTTTCCAGGAGAGTTGCGTAATCGTTATCCTTTACACAATTAAATAATTGTAGTGGCTTGAGTAAATTGTTAATGCTCTTGGTTTCCATACTTTACAGCCTCAATAAATTTTTCCACCTTTACTTCGTCCTTTTTACCTGGATATTTTTCCACGCCACTCGAAACGTCGTATATTTTAGCTTTGTAATTTAGGTAATTAATTACATTCTCTGGCGTAAGACCTCCAGCTATTCCGGCAAACCTGAGTTTTTCCTTAACCTTTTCCAAGAAGCTAATTGGAAGCTGAACTCCCTTTTTGTGAACGTCAATAAGAGGTGTAAATCCCTTCTCTATAATAGTATTCATATACTGTATATATTCTGGTAAAGCTGGAATGTAAAGTATAGCGTTTACCGAACTCTTTTCCAATTCATTTAATTCCGACAGAAATAGCACTCTATGAATTTGAACTCCGTCAAATAATCGTCCTATTTTTACAATATCGTTTATATTTCCGCTCTGTTTTACGTAAATTACGTTTATACTTACAGATTTCTTTATTTCATTAGCTCTCTCTAGGTTCACAAACCTCGGAGTGTTTTCTTCACCTACAATGCCTATCATATCAGCGCCCTTTTCTTCTGCAAGTTTAGCGTCGCCCACGTTAGTTATCCCGCAGATCTTTACCTTCACTTTTTCACCTTTTCCAAAACCTTGAGAAAGGGACTTACGTCGCCTCCACTAGCCTTTATTACCTCATTAACCTTCGTTATGACTTCACTAGTATCATTAATAGCTAACTCATAACCGTCCTTGAAGTCCTTAACAACTCCAGCAACATAATACGCTACCGAGGAGTTTACTGCTATAAAATCCAACACATCCCTATCCAAACCAAGGAATGCCCTTATCACTTTTTCAACGGATTCTTCAGTGGAGCTTGCTTGTAGTTTTTCAATACTCACCCTATTTCGCACTCCGAAATCTTCTGGAGATAGTCTAATCTCATCAATATCCTTCTCCACTAATATAACATGTGTTAAACCTGACAAACTTACTTCGTCTATTCCCGGTTCTCCGAAAACTACTGCGGATTTCGTTGTTCTAAGCTTATGAAGGGCTTCAGCCATCTTCCTAGCATAGTTAATAGAGAATACACCTATTACTTGACGTTCGACCGAGGCCGGGTTAGTTAGAGGGCCGAGAAGATTAAAAATAGTTCTGACTCCTAACGTTTTCCTCACGTTTGCTACATTCTTCATAGCAGGATGATATAACTGAGCGAAGAGAAATGCAAAATTACTCTTTATTACCGCAGACTTAACCTGTTCTGGAGATAGGTAAATATTGTACCCTAACCTCTCAAGAAAATCTGCACTTCCCGTTTTACTGCTTACGGATCTATTCCCATGTTTTAATACTGGAACTCGCAAACTAAGAAGTATTGCCGAAGCCGTACTTACATTGATAGTATGCATGAAGTCTCCTCCGGTACCCGCAGTATCAATCCCCTGAGGAAAGTCCACTTTTATCATATGCTTCCTCATACTCTTGGCAAATCCCAAAATTTCCTGCTCGCTTTCACCCTTAGCCCTCAGGGCTACGAGAATGGCAGAAGTTACTATTTCAGACTGTTCCCCATTAATTATACTATCTGCAACCTCTTCGGAAATTCCTTCATCTAGGTCGATTTTTTCTAATATCTTTTCTAGAATCTCCTTAGTATTCATTTAATAACCCCATGAGTTTCCTGCCTTTAGCTAATGCCTCCTCAACTCCTCCTGTTTCTAAAGCCTGAATGAATGTAGTACCTATCGCTATTCCGTCTGCGCCAGCAGATAGTGCAAGCCTTATATCGTTTTCGTCTGACAGTCCGAATCCTACTATTATTTTCTTGTCTACTAGCTCTCTTATTCTTCTCACTAACCGTTCTATTCCTATTGGTATATCTACACCGGTCGTAGGTCTCATCCCGTAATAGAGAAACAAATCGGTAAGCTTTGATGTAGTAACTATGAAGCTGTCAGGAACCGTCGGAGTTACGAAAATTACGTTTTTTAATCCAACCTCTTTCGTAATCGTTGCTATTTCCTCTACTTTATTCGGAAAGTCGATGAGTAAGTCAGGGAAAAGAACTCCATCAACCTCATACGAATAAATTTCCTCTAGAAACTTCTTAACATTAGCCAAGTGTTCCTCAACGTAAGAAAGAACAACTATAGGGACGTCTACGTAATGTCTTAACTCCTTAAGAACACTTCCCATTTCGAGTTTTCGAGTATTCACAGCTCTGTAACTCCTTCTGATCACAGGCCCGTCGTATTTAGCATATGCGGGAGGTAATCCTACCTCTATTGCTGAAGCACCTACCTCTACGATCCCCTTCATAAAAGCGAGGAACTTCTCATCAGTAGGATATCCTATCGTATCATAAGCTACTAGCTCTCGCATTACTCCCTCAGCCTCTTCATCATGGACTCGTAATTAGTTAAATCTAGCAAACCGTGGCCACTGAAGTTAAAGACTATCGTCTTCCTATCACCAGACTTCTTGGCATTACGTGCCTCCTCTATAACCGAAGCTATTGCATGGGCAGTCTCTGGTGCAGGCACTAGTCCTTGGGATTCTATCATTAATTTAGCTGCATCGAAAACTTCTGCCTCCGAATACTCTCTCCACCTTACTTTACCCCTCTTTATTAGCAAACTGAGGGATGGGGCGACTCCGTGGTATCTTAGACCACCGGCATATATTGAGGGAGGAACATAATCTTTTCCTAGGGTTATCATTTTTATCATAGGAAGTATTCCCGCTGAATCAGGATAGTCGTATTTATATTCACCAAGTGAAAACTTAGGAATTTCTTTCGAAGCCACAGCTATATATTCCTTTCCTACATTGTTTCCTATAAAGGGAAAAGCAAATCCGCTGAAATTGCTTCCACCTCCCACGCAACCTATTAACGTGTCGGGTTCTACGCCCTCCAACTCTAATTGTTTCATAGCCTCTTGTCCTATAACACTCTGGTGCAAAACGACTAGATCTAAAACACTGCCTACTAAATACCTATAACCGTTCCTTAAAGAATACTCTACTGATTCGCTCATTGCTATACCTAATGAACCTGGGTGATTAGGATTCATCTCCAATATCTTCTTTCCATATTCTGTTAGTTGACTAGGACTTGCAAACACTTCACCACCATATAAATTCATTAACGTTTTTCTCATCGGTTTTTGTTCTAAACTTACCCTTACCATAAATATAGTGGATCTCATTTTATACAATGACGCGGCCAAAGCGACTGCAGTACCCCATTGTCCAGCTCCAGTTTCTGTGACAATGTGCGCTATACCCTCTTCTTTTGCAAAATAGGCCTGAGCTAACGCTGTGTTTATTTTATGAGAACCTGTTGGTGTAGCTCCTTCGTATTTAAAATATATCCTTGCGGGCGTGTTAAGTTTATCTTCCAATCCTTTAGCTCTTATAAGAGGTGTCGGTCTACCTATAAGTAAATATTTGCTTAGTACCTCCTCTGGTATTTTTACGTATCTCTCCACAGTAAACTGTTGCCTGAGAACCTCCTTTGGTAAGATTGATCTTAACAAATCTATCTTCGACCGTTCATCGTCTGGAGGATCGCGTGGAGGCGGAAGCGGTTCGGGGAGATCTGGGACTATATTATACCAATATTTCGGAATTATTTCATCTACCATTGGTGCATCATAAGCACCTTGTAGGCATAACTCAAAATTTGTTTATAAGCTTTACTATACCAACTTATCGCCAAAAACCATAACATGAAAGAGGCACAGTGACGCAAGGCCTCTACTGACAATAGGGAGGTTGTTTTTTAGAGTTTAGCTCCAGGCTATCAGCCTTAATACGTAGTCTTAAAAAAGACGCAAAGGACAGTTTCCATGAGTTTTGAATTAGAAGTTTCCTCATATCTTAATAAAATTTGGGAAAAGTGCTAAGATGAGAGACTATTAATAAAGATTTTTATAATTATTACTTACTTAAGTATAATTGTAAGTAGTTCAAGGGAGTTTACAGTGATTACTATTATAAACCCATTCTTTTAAACTAGAAAATAAGGCATTTTCCTTGTCCGTGCAGAAAAACGTATTAGTACATCCCCATTGGGCATTCACATAGTATAAAAATCGTCAAATTCCCCCATATATTGATCGAGTTCAAAATCTACCTTCTCCACCTGCGCGGTTATAGGTCCTTGCTTTAAATATTCTAACAATTTAGTTAAGGCTTCCTCATGACCTTCTGCAATAACTTCCACTGAACCGTCATCTAAGTTTTTAGCGTATCCCGTTAATCCTAATACCTTTGCCCTAGTATATACAAAATGCCTAAATCCTACACCTTGGACATTACCATAAACCTTAGCCTTAAGCCTCCTTAACATAGTGATCGTACCTCAGAGTCGCTCCACTTCATCACTTATCAGACACCTCACCTCATCACAATTTTTTAATATAGTGAAGGGTTTTAAGTATTGATGATTAGAATAGCTATTGCAGGACTTGGTAACTGCGCCTCGATGCTAATTCAGGGGATAGAATATTATCGTCAACACGGAGAGGACTATTATGATGGTCTAATAACTCCGGTTATAGGTAGTTACAGAGTTACTGATATAGAGGTAGTTGCGGCTTTCGATGTATCAAACAATAAAATAGGGAAAGACATATCTGAGGCAATATTTGAAAAACCCAACATAACCAGAAAAATAGTTGAACTAGAAAAGAAGGGAATCACAGTATCTCCAGGCCCTGTCATGGACGGCGTGGCCCCACATATGAAAGATATTTTCAACCCAATAGAGTTAGCAACCCGTGATGACGTAATAGAAGAACTGAAAAAAAGCAAAGCTGAAATATTAGTAAATTTGCTTCCAGTTGGAAGTGAGAAAGCATCTAGAGAATACGCATACGCAGCAGCGCATGCAGGTGTAGCTTTCATCAATTCAATTCCAGTATTTATTGCTAGCGACCCGTCAGGCGAATTTCCCGTACTATTTAAACAGAAGAATCTGCCGCTAGTAGGGGACGATATAAAGGGGCAAATCGGGGCTACAATATTTCACAGGAGTATAACCTCGTTATTCAGAATGAGGGGGGTATCTATCGAGGAAACATATCAACTTAATGTGGGTGGCAATACGGACTTTTTGAATATGAAAACGGAATCAAGACTGTCTTCGAAAAGGGTAAGTAAAACTAAGGCAGTAACAAGTACCCTGAATAATCCAGAGGTAATCGAAAACGAAGGTCGTGTAAGAATAGGACCGAGTGACTTCGTACCTTCATTAGGCAACACGAAAATAGCCTATATATATGTAAAGGGGACCGGATTCTGCGGGGCACCTATAAAGGTAGAAGCGTCACTCGAGGTTGATGATAAATCTAATTGTGCAGCTGTATTAGTTGATGTAATAAGGGCTACAAGGTTAGCATTAGATAAAAGGATTGGTGGAGCAATAAAAGAAATCTCGGCTTTTTACTTTAAGCATCCCCCTTTTCAGGCAAAAGATGACGATGAAGCGTATGAATGGTTCCACAACTTCATCAATATGCGTAATATGTGACGAGTTACCGGCCAGAAAGTTATGTGTATTGTGTGGTAGGGAAGTGTGCGAGAGACACTTTAATGAGGATAAAAAAATATGTGCAATTTGCAGTATTTCTCTATGTCAAATTTGTGAAAAACATCTTTCAATATCCTATTGTAATAACTGTAAAAGATTGATCTGCGACTTGTGCACGGCGAAAAACAACGGAGCTTCTCGTATATGCAAGGAATGCGTTACACTCTACGAATCTTCTCAAGCATGATTTTTCTCTCAATACTCTCTACTAATCTCCTAGTATATGCCACTGTGTCGGGATTTACGCTTATGCTATCTATGCCTTCTCTCACGAGGAATTCGGCAACTTCTGGATACACGCTAGGTGCTTGACCGCATATTGATACGGTCTTGCCGTACTTATGCGCTGTTCTAATTAGCCTCTTCATTGAGAGCAGTACTGCTGGATCTCTCTCATCATAATATCCCATTCGTGCCAGGATTTCTGAATCCCTATCTACTCCAAGAGTAAGTTGAGCTAGATCGTTGCTGCCTATACTAAAACCATCTACAAGTCTAGCAAACTTGTCGGCTAATATTATTGCAGAGGGGACTTCGGCCATAATCCATACCTTGAACTCAACCCCTCTTTTTAGCCCCATTTCTTCAATTATAGCTAAAACTCTTTTTACCTCCCATGTGGTCCTAACGAACGGTAACATTACCCAAACGTTCTTTAAACCCATTTCGTCTCTTACTTTCTTCACCGCCTCAACCTCTAATCTAAACGCCTTCTCGTATTGAGTGCTAATGTACCTTGATACTCCTCTCCACCCAATCATAGGGTTTCTTTCCTCTATCTCGAATTCCTCTCCTCCTATTAACCTCCTATACTCATTAGTTTTGAAATCTGAGAACCTTACTACAACCGGCCTTGGATAAATTGCAGACGCAACTAAGCTTATTCCCTCAGCTAACTTTTCTACAACAATATCTGGTTTACCGATCTTGATTAGATATAGTGGATGATACTTCACCCACTCACTAAAGATAAATTCTATTCTCATCAAACCTATTCCGTCAAAGGGAAGTGAGATGTACTTATTAATCACGTCAGGTTGCCCTAAATTCATGTATATCTTAGTCCCCGTAATAGGATAGTAAGTTACTTGTTCGGAAACATACTGTTTCGATTCTTCAATTCTTATAGATTCTTCAAACTCTACGCGACCTCTGTATACGACACCGCGAGTGGCATCTACCGTAATTTCCTCCCCTTCTTTTATTTTTTGTGTTGCGTCCCTAGTCCCCACAACCGCAGGTATACCAAGTTCTCTGGATACTATAGCAGCATGACTTGTAATCCCTCCTTCATCAGTTACTATAGCTCCTGCTATTCTCATTACAGGTACCCAGTCTGGGTCCGTCATCTTAGTTATCAGTATGTCTCCCTTTTTGAAATCCTTGGCATCAGATACCGACAGGATTACTCTAGCCCTACCAGTCGCTAGCCCTGGACTAGCAGCCAGTCCTTTTACCACTATTTCAGCAGAAGAAGCTTTTGTAGATTGCGTGCCTGATCTTTTATTGGTAGTCCAGAAGGTTTCTGGTCTTGCCTGAACTATGAATACGTTTTCAGGAAACTGAAGTTCGGAATCTATAGCCCATTCTATATCCATGGGATGACCATAATGCTCTTCTATTTTCTTTGCCATCTTAGCCAGCTCTATTGCCTCTTCATTTGATATACTCATTTCCTTTGCCTCTTCTCCAATTAGTGGAACTTCCTCATTGCTTCCAGAATTCCTATTGTAAATCACCTTTAGCAATTTCTCTGAGGTTTTCTTCTCAACTATTTTTAACGAATCCTTATCAATAACTACCTCATCAGGAGTTACTTTTCCTCCAACCACTGATTCTCCGAGTCCCCAGTTCGATTCTATCACAATGAACTTTGTGTCCCCCGTAGCAGGATGTAAAGTGAACATCACGCCTGCGCTTTTTGCATTTACCATTTTTTGAACTACAACTGCTATCCCTATATTGGACGAATCTATGTTCTTCATCTTCCTGTAGGCTATTGCCCTTTCGTTATATAAACTGGCCCAAACCAATTTCACCTTATCGAGCAGTTCGCTTTCTCTTACATTAAGATAAGTATCTTGCTGACCAGCAAAACTGGCTTCTCCTATATCTTCTGCAGTGGCAGACGATCTTACCGCAACTAATACCCCAGAACTACCTATCTTTTGCTTTAACTCATTAAACTTACTCTGTATGGTACTGATAACTTCTTGAGGAATTTCAGAATTGATAATTAATTGCTTAATGATCATTGAAGCCTCCTTCTCATCCTTATTTGATAGAATTTGCTGTATTTTTTCGGCAATTTTATTATAATGAAGAAAATAATGAAAGGCTTTTACTGAAATCACAAAACCCGGAGGAACTTTGACTCCAAAAGACACTAATTCTCCAAGGTTTGCCCCTTTTCCACCGGCTATATCTATCATTTCTTTTTTAATATCTTCAAATGGGAGAACAAATTCCTCTTGCTTCTCAATAAGTGATACCATAATATTCGCAATGGGATATGTGAAACACTTAACTAAAAAACTTTATGATCTATTGAATATAATTACAAATTATAATTATGGATTATAGGTAATCTATTTTGAGGGGCTCTGTTGAGTTGTAGTAGCGTAGGATGGTAAGTCGGGGAACTTCTCTTTCATTCTCTGTTCAGCGACAATCGATGCCTCATTAAGTATCTTCTTAGCTTCAGGAGATGCACCAACGTACTCCAATGCTCCTCCAGTGAATTCTCCAGCTTCGAGTACTGCTCCCTGAATGGACTCCTCTAGTTCCTCTAGTTCAAGTCCTATCTCTGGCATGATACCCCTCATCATGCTTCTTAGCTCCTTAACCACGCCTATTACAGGTACCAGATTCGTAAATACGTCACCAATAGTCGTAAATGTCTCTAGCCTCAATTGAACCTGCTCTAGTGCTATCTGAGTGGCTATTAGTTGTCTTACTATCTTCCTGATCTCGGCAACTTCATTAGCATACATGTTCGCCCTAGGCTGATCTTTAGACATATATGCTTCAACAACTCTTTCGAATAATACTTTGTCTCTCTCCTGCATTTTTGCTACGTATACCTCGAGCCTGTTTAACATAGACCTTAGCTTATAATCTGCCATGGCCAGTCTGTAGCGTAACGGTTCGTGAGATTTGAAAGCTCCCTTTATCCTCTCACCTATTGTGGGTTCTTCCTTTCCATTCCAACCCTTCACGAAATCATTCATATTTGCCATGAGTTATCTAAAAATAGTATTGTAGGGCGAGTATTTATTAAAGGTTTGACATGATATTACCATAATGCATTTAGCGATACGGAAAATTAACGAAAAGCTCGAAATAAATAACGTCTCTAATGAGAACATTACTATTTTATCTGCTATAATAAAATATTCTACTGTATCAGAATCTCCGACCCGTGATATTTCAAGAAGATACATCACAAGCACCTTAGATCTAAATAAAAATGTAAGGCCGGGAGAAAAAATAGAAATTAATGTTTTAGATATACCGATCTCCGAGATATCAGTCGTTATAGGTTCCGGACTTAAGATAGTTAGGGAGACTTATACTGTTTAAAAAGATGTTTATACTTTTCCACTTTTTTTGATATCTCGTCATCAGGCGCCACCTCTTCCGGCCATTCATGACCCACTTCTTCTTTAGTCTTCCTAGTAGCGTCTATTCCTAACCGGCTTCCTACTAACGGTCTTTCTGTAGTATGATCTAAAGAGTCAGCAGTGATATTATCGATAATTACAACATCCCTTTTCGGATCAACAGTAGTAGACAATGCGTAAATCACGTGATTAAAGTCGTGAACATTAACGTCCTTATCTACGATAATCATGATCTTCAACAAACTGAGTTGTCCTACTCCCCATAGACTTAACATAGCCTTTTTACCCTGGCCCGGAAAAACTTTGTTGATGGAAAAGATACCCACTCCTGTAAATAGACCGTGTATTGGTAAGTTCATATCGACAAGTTCTGGTACTATCATTTTCAGAAACGGAAGGAATATTCTTTCTACTCCTTTTCCTATCCACGCATCTTCTAACGGCGGTTTCCCAACTGAAGTAGCGTGAAATATAGGTTCCTCTCTTGTGTAGAACTTTTCAGCTTTAAATACAGGGTAATAATCTGCTGGAGTATAATATCCTAGGTGATCCCCGAACGGGCCTTCAAGCCTAGTATCGTTCATGTCTACGTAACCTTCTATTACTGATTCCGCAGTTGCTGGAACTCTAAGTCCATTCGTAAGTCGGAATAGTCTAACTCCCTCATTTCTCAAAATTCCCGCAAATAAGTACTTATCGATTCCTGGCGGGACGGGCGAGGCTGCAACAAAAGCAATTACTGGATCGACCCCATTCACAATAGCAGCAGGTATCTCCTTTATTCTCCTTTCCAAGTATCTTTGGGCAGTTATTCTACCTCTTTTAAGGGCCTGCCAATGTACAATCACCTCTTTATCCCCGACGATCTGCATCCTATATACACTTACGTTATGAACATTCGCGTCTGGATCCTGTGTAACAAGTAGTGAGAATGTGAAAAAAGTTCCTGCGTCCTTTGGCCACGTCCTCAATGCTGGGAAAGATTTAATACTAAACTCCTTTCTCTCCTGAAATTGCGCCCTCGAGTTCTTAGGTAGGATCTTCCCTAAACCGATCATAGTACCCATGCTCTTAAGTTTGCTTTGTAAGGTATAGGGGGTTGATGAAATTGATGAAAAGAAGTTACTAGCTATTCCCTCCAAATCCCTCGTTCCGAGAATATTATAAATAGCCTCTACGGAGTTAAACAAGTTAGTTACCATTTTCCATTCTGGATAATCCCTTATTTTAGTGAAGAGGAGTGTAGGAGCATTTAAATATGTCGCATTTCTGGAGATCTCTGCTATCTCTAAGTTTACACTTACCTCATCATTTATCGTTATTAAGTTGTTTCTCTCCCTAAGATAGGCTAAATACTCTCTAAGATCCTTAAATGTCATACTTTTTGATATCGAGTTGCGGTAATAAAATGTAGGATTAAAATAATATGCGTGGTTCCCACGGGGATGCGGTTCACATAATTGCCTTAGAGGTATAGCAGTGAGTCTCCCTAAGTGAGCTACTCCCTCCTGAAGGAGGAAGCTTCCTGCTTCATAACTCTACCTTGCCAGTACTGAAGTACTGGTAGAGGGCGGAGTTCCACAGGCACTAAGGGTGGCTCCCACCCCGACCTACGCAAGATATTTAGAGAAGCATTATAGTCACGGTCAGTTACCCAACCGCATTTAGGACAAGTAAAGATACGGTCGTTTAAAGTTAGATCTTCCTTCACATATCCACATCTAGCACACGTTTTTGACGTGTTTAACGGGTTAACTAACAAAAATTTCTTTCCATACTTCTCTATCTGATATTTGATTATATCCCTTAGCTCACCAAACGATACATCATGTAACCTCATCCTCAGCTTCCTCAAGGACTTACCAACCAGCTGCTTAACGTTAATATCCTCCATTACCACAACATCGTAATTCATCGATAGGTACTTCCCTATCTTCATGTACACATCTTTCCTCAAATTAGCAAGATGTTCATATGCTTTAGCTAACTTTGCCTTGGCTTTAAACCAATTCTTGGAGAGGAACTTCTTCCTAGACAATTCCTTGTGCAAATGCTTGATCTTACGGAGTGCTTTCTCGTAGAACTTGAAGTTGGGTAAATACTCACCATCTGAATTTGTTAGAAGCTTCTCAAGACCAACATCTATTACCACTACATCGTTAGTCTTCGGAGCTTGCTGGAACACATGGTCTTCCACTACAAATGATATGTATACTCTTTCAGACTTCGTTAGCTTAACTATCACTCTCTTTATCTTGTCCAACGTAAAGTCTCTATGGACAATGACCTTGAAGATGCCTAAGTGAGACAAACGTAGTACAAGCAGTTTCTTTTTACTCTTTCTACTTCCAATCCTTATTTCTCTGACGGATAGTATCTTCCAACCACTTTGAGGATAGACAAGAGAATACCACTTGTGAACTTTCTTTTCCTTAGGAAAACGTGGTAATCCTTCGAAGAACCTCTGTCTTGCTTCATTAAAACGATTTGCTATTTCTTGTACCACTTGTGAATGGAGTTGTTTGTACTCCTTGTCTTGCTTTCTCAAGTCCAGAGCTAACTGTCTTAACTCCGTTTGTGTTAGACCTTTTCTATCTCTTTGGTAGAAGTAAATGTCTGCCCATCGTAACGTGTTGTACATCTCACATGTTAACTTGAAATGGGCTTTTAACACCCTCAAGGTTTGCTCGTCTGTAAAGGCACGAAAACTAAACGTTACGATGAACATTAAAAAAGTTAACATTTTATATTTAAAAACTTAACTACCAAGGGGACTATCCATCTCCACCTTAAAAGCTGAAGTTTTCTGTCCCCTTTGAACCCCTTATTTTTATAAAATGGGTCACAGTTTTGTGGGCTACCCTTCTTGGAAATATTTCCTTATAATCCATTTATAGGGAAATATAACCCTTCCGTCATATTAAGCAAACCGATATTATGCAGTAAAGACTACAATTTCGCTCTATATTAAAGAACGTTAGGATTGAATACATGTTCTATGTTCAATAAAAATAATCTATACTTATTCAAATATATATAATCAAGCTTACTTTTGAATTAAAAAGTCATATCGTGTAACTAATGGATTAGCTTAGCAGAAGGGTGAACATTTCATGAGATAAAAAGGCTCTAGGTGTAAGATATTTCACTAGAGCATACTTATCTTAAAGACAGGATAAATTATACCGGTTTGGAATATATCAAGTTATAGCTATATGTCGACGCACTTATACTAGGAAACAGTCGCAAAATTCGTGCTATGAACAGAGTGTTAAGGATGAAAGAAAGGTGAGATTCTCTTGAGTATAGAGGTTATAAAAATTGGAGGCTCTGTACTGAGTAGGCCAAAAGATTATGAGTTAATAATAGATAAAATAAAGCAAGAACTTGCTAATAACGAAAGGTTAGTACTAGTGGTTTCCGCAACTAAGAACACGACGGATGATCTAATAAGGGCTTTATACGATAGGAAAAACGCTTCTCATCTAGTTAACTTGATTTATAAACGAACATTAGAACTTTTGTCAAAAGTAAGCACTGGAGACGTTTTCGAGAAAGCGTTTTCAGAGGTTTCTGAATTAGCTACTCAAATGGAAAGGATTGCATGGTCGTTAGCTGTATTAGATACGATAACACCGCGAATATCCGATTATTTTCTTTCATTCGGTGAAAGGATTTCGTCTGTAATAATGTGGTCAGCCTTAAAGAGCGCTGGGTTGAGAGTCGCTAAAGTTCGTGATGTGCCCCTAATTACTGATAAAAACTATGGAAATGCGAGTATCAATGAGGAATCTTCTGCAAAAAAACTAAGGCAGTTAGTTACTATGGATGATAAAGTTATGATAGTTCCAGGCTTCATTGGTATCAGTGAAGACGGAGACTATACAACATTAGGCAGAGGAGGTAGCGACTACTCTGCAACAATAATAGGTAAATTATTAGGAGTAAAAACAATCAAAATGATTACTGACGTTCCTGGATTACTTTCTGGCGATCCGAGGATTTTCAAGGACGCGCATACTATCCCGCAATTATCCTTTGAAGAAGCGGCTGCCCTATCTACATTTGGTGCGAAGAAGTTTCATCCAAAAACGTTTGATCCACTAATCGGAAGTGAGATTAACGTTAACATAGAGGGGTTATATGATAACGCGTATACGGTAGTAAACTCATCTATCCGAGATCCTCCACTTAAAGGAGTAGCCCTGACTAAAAGGCTATTCAATATCAGAGTTAATCGCTCTGACGTTACGTTAAGTAAATTAACCAGGGAGTTAAACACGATGTTTGGTAGTTTCCTTGGTTCTACAGTTAATGTAATAACAGATGAATTAAAGGGGGTTGAAAACCCAAGCAACGTAATAGGCGTTGCAGTAGTTGGTTACGGTATTTCCAAAAAAAGAATATACTCAGAAATAATTAAAATTGCGTCTGACTACGAGTTATTCTCAATAGTTCGCAATTCCGATTTTATATCAACTTTTATAATCCCTGAAAAAGAAGCGTTTGACTTCGCCTTACAAATTCACGATAAGGTGATATCTTGGATAAGATAAGAGTCAGCATCTTGGGTTCTACAGGAATAGTGGGCCAAATAATGATCAAGTTACTAAATAACCATCCTCTTATAGAGGTAGTTAGAGTAAGCGCCTCGCATTCAAAGATAGGCTTAAGGTATACTGATGCTGTTCGTTGGATAGCCGGGGGAAAAATTCCGGAATACGCGGCGAACATGAGGTTAGTATCGACAGATCCTGAAGAACATGAGGACGTCGATCTAGTTTTATCCGCTCTACCCAATGAGATAGCGGAAGATGTAGAAGTTAAGTTGGTAAGAAGAGGGGCTACAGTGATCTCTAACGCATCTCCCCTTAGAATTGAAAGTGATATACCGTTAATTAACCCTGAAGTTAATTGGAAGCATCTTGATGCGGTGAAAATACAGAAAGAGACCAGAAGATGGAAAGGTATTTTGGTAAAGAATCCAAATTGTACATCCGCCATTGTCTCACTTGTCTTAAAACCCCTAACATCGCTAGGGCTGAAGGAAATTTACCTCACCACATTACAATCCGTAAGCGGTGCAGGCTACAAAGGCTTACCGTTTATGGCTATAGATGGGAATATAATACCATATATAAAAGGAGAGGAGGAGAAGATAGTTGTAGAAACTAATAAGATGTTGGGTACGTCATCTAATACCGGCATAGTTCCCAACAACCTCAAAGTATTTCCAACCTCTATTAGAGTACCTACGAAAATAGGTCATATGGCTATCATAAATCTCGTACTTAATGATGAATACGACAGCAAGGAAATAAAAGAGAAATTAACAAACTTCAAAGCTTTGCCCCAGGAAAAGAATTTACCTACTGCACCGGAGACACCAATAGAGGTTACAGAATTGGAGGACAGACCTCAACCTTCGCTTGATCTAGAGGAAGGGATGAAAGTGAAAGTTGGGAGAATAACCGTTAACAAAAACACGGTTAGACTAATTGCACTAGGAGACAACTTGGTGAGAGGGGCCGCTGGAATAACGATTTTAACCCTAGAAGTTATGAGAGAATTAGGATATGTTTAATGCAGACTTTCACGTGCATACGTATTTTAGCGATGGTAAAAACTCTCCAGAGGAAATGATATCCTATGCGAAGCGTATAGGGATTGATGTAATAGCAATAACTGATCACGATACATTTGACGGGGCTAAAAGAGTTTTAAAAGATGCGATACCAGGCATCGAGATAACGACTCAATACGGTCATGTAGTAGTACTGTGCATTAAACCAGTACAGCTTAAGACTGTTCTACCAGAATTAATTGATAGTGTGGAAGAGAATAATTGCGTTGCTTTTCCATCCCATCCGTTTGATCCCTTAAGGAGTGGTATAGGAGACTTGGTGTTCGAATATCGTTTTCACGCTATAGAAGTTTACAACGCCAAAGCTCCAAGAAGTTCCAATAAAAAGGCTTTGGCGGCTGCAAAGAAATTAGGACTTCCCGGTTTGGCAAACAGTGATAGTCATGTTAAGTACGCTATAGGAGCCGGCAGGAACGTAATAGACATAAACGAGTTTGATGTTGAGGAGATTTTAGAGTTTATAAGGAAGGGTAAAACGATCCCAGTATCCAAAGGGCTAACAGTTAAAGCTAAGTTTGAAATAGCCAAATGGTATATAGAGAGGAAGTTTGCGAAGCATACCCGCTGAACTTTGTGTAAGATGCAAAGGTCACAAGCTTTTATGCGGATTGCTTACATGTCCTTTAACGGAAAGATTTAGGGCTACAATAAATATATCCGCAAGGATTAGAAAGTTTAATAATCAGTTTTCAGTTAATGGTTCAACGCCTCCCAGTGTATTAGTTGGAGAAAAATTCTACCCTAAAATTAACGTCATGTTGAACGTTCCTCCTGAAGTTTACGGTGATGAGGCAAGGAAATATGAAGATCCTATAGGATGGTGGGGAAAGGCTTCCCTTAACGACATTATTCGTTACAGATCCTCGATGCTCTATTTGTCGAACAGAGTCGACGTTAAAGACCCTTGGAAATTATATGAAAAGGAAATATCTCCGTCGGCGATTTCACATACACCTGTATCAACTGAGGCTAAAATTGAACAGAGTATAATACCGACCCTCCGCTTTGATGGTGTTATCTATCCTCGGGGTCCAACAGTTAAAGCCAATAACGTGAGGATAACGGACGACCCGAAAATCGACGAGGTCATGGAAAAGGTAATTTTCGATGATATAAAGGCGTCAACTGCTATCAAGGAGTTGTATTCTAATGGGACTGCGATTTACAAGATCATTCAAGCTCTCTCACTAGGTTTACTAGGGGAAAGGAAGAATAGGAAATTAGTTCCAACTAGATGGGCAATTACAGCAGTAGACACTACAATATCTAAGAGCATCCTTAATTCAATAAGGGAATATCAGGAATATGATAGAATTTCACTATTTTATTCTAAATATTTGGGAAATAAATTTTTCGTAATACTATATCCATCAAAATATCAGAGTACTTGGATAGAGATATGGCATCCAATGACGCCCTGGAGCGGAGATTTAGCGATAGTTGAGCTAAAAGAGGATTATTTTGGAAAATATGAGTATATGGATGGTGGTTATATGGCAGCCCGTCTTTCCATACTAGAACATCTAAATAGCATGAAAAGGCAAGCAGGAGTTATAATTATAAGGGAGATAACAAGTGATTACTTCGCACCCGTAGGAAACTGGCATATTAGAGAAACTGTAAAAAACTTAAGTAAGATGGGTGATTTTGAAAACTTAGAGGATACGCTAAGGTTCGTTAAAAACAGACTTACAGCTAATATAGATTTAATGTCTCTAAGAAGTATCAAAACTGTTCTCGGACAAAGAAGAATTGACTCTTATTTTTCCTAAATTATGCCTGCGAACTGTCCTTACTGACAGGGCTTTCCTCTTCTCCACCTTGCCATAAGAGTTCCATAGACACCAAGAGTACACCAGCATGAGCTTCATATGGTATTCCATGCAGAGTCGTTGATTGGAGAGGAGGCGTACAGCACCGACCCTAACTTAGGCGTCTCGATGACTCCGTCAGTGACTACTACCGATATAACGTCTGCGAACTGTTTTAGACGATGGACTACTCCATTAGACGTTCTGGGTAAAGTTGTTATCTCTTTTATTTTGGTTTTGAACACTCGGATACTATCTCCTTCCACAGGGAAAACGCGTAGCGCTAGGAATGAGGATAGCAATTCCCTGCAAGGGTTTAGTCGTGAAGAGGTCCAAGTTGCCCAGGCCTAAGAACGTCAAGGACTACGACGTAGATGTAGATAGGGTTCTGGACTCACTGTTCCCATAGCTGTGTTAGAGACGAAGTACGTAGCGCCTCACGGTCAATAATGTATTGTAACGATAGTTATTGCCTGGATAACGGAAAATAGATTCGCTATCTGTTCCGAGTAAACGCTTTTAGATAGTAGAGAATCGCTGATCGTTGCATGTTCTGGTTTGTTTGACATGATAATTCCGTCCTCAGCGAGGTAACCCGCTAAATCTGACGGTATTTTATAATCTGGCAAATTATCTATATAAATTACACGTGATCCTCTAGCTACGTGATATGCATCGTCAAGAAACTCGATCCAGTTTTGAGTATTATCAAATTTCCCTTCAACATATTCCTTGAACTCCTCAGTCAGTTTATTGTGGGAAAACGCTTTAATATTAAATCCTAAGAGGGCCCCAAAACTGCTTAAACTATCAATAATTTCGTTTTCCCCTATTATTGAGATATCCGGTACTGTCCCAAACCTTTCTATCACTACAATTATATCCGCCACGGACCTTGCTAGCCTACAATCCGCTAATTTGATAACCTTTTTATCGTTAATTAGCTTCGTGTCCTTATCCAGTGAGATAATCAAGTCTATAGAAGGTAATACAGGCAAGTAGTTTATATCCTCATTCAATGTGCTGTACTTTACTCCAAGTTCATCTAAAGAGATCTCAGCGATAGCTTTCAGTAATGACTCTTCTTTTGATTTAAGTATACCCCTTTTTCCTTGTAACTTAGGGAGCTTCGCCCCAGCTTGTCTTAGATTTTTCAGTGTTCTCGCTGCATTTATTATTTCCTTGATTTCCCATTTAGAAAGACCTAGGGAACAAATGTTTTCAACCATAAAAGATAAGGACTTTTCTCAACATATTATTATTAATGAATCAGCTAGAGGTCATTGAGACTTTGATAAAAGAGAGGCAGGGGAACAGGCCTCGGTATGAGAAGGGTCATGTAATTTTGGCACTTAACGTAATAAGAACTAAGCAACCTATAGGAAGAATAACGATAATGAAAGAAGTTGGGTTATCAGAGGCTTCTGTGAAGACCCTGATTAAAAGGATGAAAGAAGTTGGGTTAGTTACCGTAGATAAGGTAGGTGGGGTTTAGTCTAACTAACCTTGGTATTGAGTTCCTTAGAGAATGGAGTGGCCGGTATGAAATAATTAACGGAGAAATAGGTAGTCTAGGATGGGAAGTCACTGGGCTAAGGATAATAGAAGGGGAGTATATCTTGCAAAAGTTTACTCCTGTCGAGCTGAGAGATATGGCGGTAAAATGTGGTGCTGATGCAGCGCTAATCATAGTATACAGAAAAGGGGTAATAGAAATGCCTCCCATGACTGTTAAGGAGGTGGAACCTATCATAGCCGAAATAAGAAATATATGTACATCATGTAAGGAAAATGACGTATTGATTTTATCAAGTCCGCAGAACCCGCTAATATCTTATGAAATATCTATAAAACTTATGAATTTATCTTAATAATTATCTTATACTGATAATTTTTCTTTAAGAGAAATATGCACTTCTCGTAGCCGTCAGGTAGTACAAGGATACACTTAACTAATGATAATACTCTAACAGGTAGAACAAAACTTGTCTTACTTTCAATGCATATCTAAGGCACATTAATGGATCTACGGTGACGAACAGGGTCGTCCACCGCTAGCAATAGGGGGTTCGACAGGTACTTAACCTGTTTTACCTAACATTGAACTCGATGCTTACAGTATCTCGCGTTGGACTAGTTGGAGTAGAGGCTTATCACAACCACATACTTAGGCGTGTCGGTGGCTGCGTCAGTGACTATGAATTAAGGAGTCAACAAACTGTTTTGGACGATGGGTTACCCTTCTGTCCTCCGTTCCCGTTTTTGAAATTGAAGTTGTCAATAATCTGTACGCAAAAGGAACTCTGAAACTAAGGAAAGGACGTGCTGCTACGCCTGTCACCTGATAGAGTAATGTGTGTTACCGTCGGAGTGCTACACTACATCAAGAACAATCTCTTTGAATACGCCTTACGTGATCCCCAGAGGCTTTACTGTTCTTAAAATATAGGTACAATAGTCTGGAAATAAAATATATAACGAAAGACCCTTATCTTTAACACGAGCAAGTAAAGAAGACATGATAGGAGTCATAATAAACCCTTATGCAGGTACTGGTGGACGATTAGGTCTTAAAGGAAGTGACAGAATAAGAATTAAAAACCCAGAAACTCCTAAAAAAGTTAGAAGATTTCTAAGCGAACTACATAACGTGCCGATAATTACCGCGAAGGGAAACATGGGTCAGAACTTTCTCGAAGGCAGATACAGTGAGCTTATAGAAGTTGGAGGAGAAGAAACTTACCCCGACGACACTATTTTCGCGGTAAGGGAGCTAATTAACCGGGGGGTAAAAGCAGTTATTTTCGGTGGAGGAGATGGTACGGCGAGAATTATTGCACCAATTACCCGTTCTAAAGTACCAATATTAGGGATACCTTTAGGAGTCAAAATGTATAGTGGCGTATTCGCCCAGACACCTGAAGATGCTGCCAGAATAGTAAATGGGTTCGTGAAAGGTAACGCCGAACTGGAATTAAGGAGAATAATGGATTTAGATGAATACGAGTACTTTAGGGGCATTTACCACTTGAGAGATTACGGAGAAGCTCTTACCATAACATATGAAAACCTTGTCCCATACGGAAAAGAAGAGGTATATGACGACGCTAACGCGTTAGCAGATTACATCCTGAGTATTATGAATGACGACGTATATTACATTATGGGTCCGGGAAACACTGTTAAACTCGTCGAGAGAAAGTTAGGAGTTACAAGTGATTTACTTGCGGTAGATGTAATTCAAAACAGGAAACTAGTATTCAAGGACGCAGACTATCTAACCCTATCTGCTCTTACTGGAAAAATAAGACTAATCGTATCTCCAATTGGCGGTCAGGGCTTCATTTTAGGAAGAGGAAACCAACAAATAGGGCCAAACGTTCTTTCTAAGATCGCTAAGGACGATATAATTATTATAAGTTCCCTAAGCAAGGCTGTCAAATTACAATGCATTAGAGTTGATACAGGAGATTCGATTTTAGATAGGAAATTTTCGGGGATATATAGGATAATAGTCGGAGAAGGTGAGTACTTGGCTATATCAACGTGTAGTCATACTTAAGATAAGAATTAATAATGTATAACCAGTTTCTTCCTTCACTTACAGTTTTAACTTAGTCTGAGTTTATGATAACTTATGTCCCCCAATGATAAGCGTGAGGAATTTACGGAAGAGTTAAAGAGAGGGGGACCTAGGTCTAGGCTAATGGAAGCTGTCCTTCTACTTCTCCAAGGTCGACCAATGAAAACCTCTGAAATATCTAGGAATTTAGGATATGAAACAAAATATATTAGTAGTTACCTTAGCTATTGGAAAAGGAAAGGACTAGTGTATTTAGAGGGGGGAAGGTGGCATCTATCTCCGCTAGGGGAGGATCTCGCCAAGGATATAGCCGACGCCATGACGAACTCCAGGGCTGACAAATACATAGCTATGGCAAAGCAAATTGTGGAAGAACATGTTAAAGAGTCAATAAACAACAAAGTAAATATTAAGAAAAACAATAGGAAACAAGAATCTTTGTCGTTCATTGACTCTTTAACAAGTAAAGAGGACAAAGAACGACAAAAGCAGAACTGTATGGATGAGATATTGGACAAATTAAATGAGGAAGAGAAATCTGTGGTGGAGTACTTACTCTCAAAGTACATTGAGTGGGGATCTGCTTACGTGTATAGCGACCAGATACAAGAGGAAATGGGCGCGGATCACGTATGGTTATTTAAGGTTCTTAGAATGTTGCAGAGTAAAAGGTTAATTTATCTATATCACGACCCTAAGTTGGGATTAAGGGTAGGCTTTTCCACGTCAATAAAAAGGCTACTTGAGTCCTGCTAGAAGACACGGTCCGCTTTCTAAAATTGCATGTAATTAACTTTTCGTCTTATTCAAAGGTCTTGGTAGACTGAAGCTACTTGATTATATTACTTAAATTGTAATAGAGTCCTAAGAACTCAGGAAAGAGACTTTTACTTTCCGTATAGTACTCTACTTCTTCTATAAGGTGATAAAATCATTAAGACTTGAACACATATAAGTTATACAAACCTAATCTAGTATCGTTATTGATATACAGACCTTAGTAGTAGTAGAAATCTATATAATAGTTCTCAGTATGTAATTAGGTTAGGGGTAATTGTTTTGAGCAACAAACCCGTAAAGATGACCGATGAGGAGCTAACAAAGGAGTTATCTAAGACAGAGAAGGAAGCAGAGAAAAAAGATAAAAAGAAACAGTGGGTTGAAAAAATGATAAAAAGCGCTAAGACTTATTATAAAATATGTCCCTACTACGATAAAAAAAATGGGAAATGCTTCCTATCTCTAGGCGATAGGTGTACACGTGATGGAAAATTTGAGACGTGTCCGGTATTTCTCAACTTCCTTGAGAATAAGTATAATGAAATATCAGCTAGGAAAAAGATTTTGCCTATGGATTTCACTGATTTAACAGTAGCTTAACGTAATTTATCGTTCAACTATTACTGAGAGCTCATTAGTATGTCGCACGTGGTTTGTCCCTCATAAGCGTATAGGAAAGCCCGAATAGATAAGAGATATTTAGATTGCTAATGTGAGTATTTATGGGAGGACCCGTAGCTCAGCCAGGATAGAGTGCTGGCCTCCGGAGCCAGTGGTCCCGGGTTCAAATCCCGGCGGGTCCGTTACCTTCTATTAAAATGAAGGGGAGTTACGTTCTCCTCATAGAGGCATGAATAAAACATAAAGCCTTATTTTTGGAAAGCTGTTACTTAATCATGAAAGAGGGTACTGCTGCACTAATTTACGTAACAAAGTTTGGCGGGAACAAGGGAGGAGAATCCTGGAGGAGAAACTTGGACTGACGCAGGCAATAAAGCAATTGGGAGTAGGTAGGACTACTTTATACAGGACATGTGAACGTCTCGAAAGCCCTGTTCGGACTTAATTACCCTGGAACTACTCTTTCACTCCTCTTTTGCCGTACTCCTTAATGGTAGCTATTATTAGCAGTTGAATTTCCCTCGGTTGACCGGGGAGTTAATAATAATATCCATTTATATTGGTCGATTTATCGTTCTTTTGCGAACTGTAATTAATTTATGGGAAAGATAGATGAAATACAGTAAATTGCTGAGCGTAATTCCCCGCCCAGTGATTGTAGTAATATTGAATTTAAATTCGTTATAGTTATTAAAATAAACTGAATTCGTAATGGAGACGTGAATTACACCTATACGTGTAAAAACTAGGTTACGCACCTTCTTCTGAGATAAAAATCGATCCTTTCCCTACTTTAATGGAAATTTGACTAATTTCTACTCTTGTGAACGAGATTTTCTCGTGTTTTCGAAATTGTCTCATTTTTAGTAGAATTGGCGAAACACGACTGCTAAATCGGCTTTCTCAATAAAACTCGTTTTTACTTCTCTAAGTAGTAAATACTGACAGAGGGCATAGAAGTACATTAATAGTTTCAAGAAAAGCGATATCTTTAGTTTTTCCCTTCTACAAAATAGCCTTATCTTTTCTAGCTAATTTCACTATGATATCTTTAACTGCTTGGTAACCCAATATCGATTTTATGTCTTTAGTTCGTTTAATCTCAGTATATTTTTTCTCGGCATAAACTACTTCTACTACTTTAAAGAGCTTATACACGGCATTTACAGCCTTATTATAAATATCTAGTTTTTTCTTAAATTGTTCTTCTGATTCGCTAGGTTCTTTCTTAGGACGAACCATTATTTTCTGTAATACAGGGAGTACCGTTTTTTCAATTAACGGATCATTAACTCCAGTTTCTTTAAGTAACTTCTTAAGATAGTCAGGCTTACGAAGAGCCTCTGCAAGGGATATCTCCTTTAGTGAATAGATATCCAGGACTTTTATTAAAGTAGGATCAATCTCATTTGGTACAGGTTTCATTCGAAACGTTGATTTTGGTATTGAAATATCTATATTAAAGAAAGGAGCAATAAATACTGTAGGAATTTCTATCATTTGTTTATATGTATAATTAAATTTTAGTGTACGGTCAGTATCAAGACTTATTATAAGAACGTCTTTATTTGATAAATTATTCAGCATAAAAGTATAATTTTTTCTAATTATTTTATTTTTGGAATCAAATTTATGGAACTTAAAAGCTAGATTATATACTCCTTCGTCCAATAGTCTTGTGACAAACTCACTAAACCTATTGTCATCTAAATCAAGAACTGGAATAGCATTTAACCTTTCGTCTATGGCCGAGATCTCTTTATATATTTTCAAATAATCATCTGGGTTTAACCTTAAATATGGAACAAAGATATCTGAAAAACCACAGTCTTTTAATACATTTACGCCTTCTAACAAAAGATCTTTCTTATTTACCTCAGATAGATTATCTACATCTTTCTTTGGAACATATAAGTAAGCAGCGTTGACTTTAGTATTTTCTGTCTGACTATCTAGAAACTCTTGAGAAATACGCTGAAGTCCGCTAGCTGGCGCTCCTTTTCTAAGGATATCATGTATACGTATTAAATCAAGTAAAGGACTATTCAATACTCTAAATACGTCAGGAATATAGATTCTTGATGGTATATCGGCTTTCGCATTTAGATACGTACTAGTTATTGCTGCTTCTGGAGTAACGAAATTACCTTTATCAGTATTTACTTCTAAAATTCTCACTTCTATGTTAGAATATTCAGATGAGTTCACAAAATCTCTTAATTTTATTGACTTAATCATAGTAGTTTCACCAACTAAAGCTCGTTAATTTTGTCCCATATAGTCTCTATTTTCGCTTCAGATTTGGTTGTGTAAGGCTTCCATTCTTCGTATGTATATTTAATATAACCACGTTTAAGCCTAGATTGTTCTAGGCCCATCCTAATCTCCTTAAGTCTATTTACATCTTCCTTTTTCAATAACTTCAGTAACTCTTTTGCCTTCCTCTTCCCTTTTTCAGTCAATTTGTAAATTTGCCTTTCCCTTAATGTACCTTCAATATCAATTTTGTTTGCGTACCACAATAACTCCAAGTTATACAATACAAAATCACTGTAAGGCCCATACTTATAGCCGTAAAATTCCGGGTCCTCTATCTGGTAACCTAACAACTTAAGCTCATTCCACATGTTAAAAACTAACTTAGTGAGGAAAGTCCTTCCCTTTATGGGTATATCTGGTTCTAGACCAAGGATTATTAGTAATAACTCGTCTAGAGTAAAATCGTCGAGATCATCCCTACACTCATGTTCGTCTTTTATGTATACGGTATCATCCCTAATCAATTAGTATTACCCCCTTAACTTCCTTTTCAAAAGTATTGTTATCTAAAATTGTATCAATTAGCACTCTGTGTTTTTGCCCTTGATTATCATGATAATCTAGGAATATGTGAATATGCGTTACTTTCCTACCAATATTTTTGAGCCAAGCTAACGGAGAAGCAACAGGTATAACCTCAGCTACTAGATGTTCAATATATGCATTTTGATCTAAATCTCTTCCACATAAACCATATTCTGTTAGCTTCCTTAAAATCTTTTTAGACTCTTTCGAACCTTTACTATATAACCTATTATATTGGATTCTCTTACCATCTTCCGCAACTTTCAAGAGTATGAATTTCTTGCCACATTTAAGACATTTGAAAACGCTAGGCTTATTTCCTGTTTTTCTCTTTTCCTTAGTACTGTACTGTCCACCTACACTTCCAAGCTTCAGGATATTCAGATCCGCATGAAACTCTTTCTTTACTTCCTTAGATAACGTCTCATTAGCATCTATCTCGTTACCACAATATGGACATACTATCTTACTCATTGAAGGTACCTCTTTTCGCCATGGGAGCCAAAGCCCTAAAATACACGCCGGCTAAAATAATAATGTAAGTATGATGGAATTTTGGATATCCCTTCAATGGAGTGGGCATAACATATTCCATAAACTGTTATCGTTACTCCTTAAAACTTTTGTTTATTATTTTACAGATATATAGTAAAATTTTTACATTAAGTTTGATAAATATTTACCTGAAGTCTACCGGAGGCTTAGCTTTCACTCATTATTTTGCTTTCAAAACTCTTAGTAGTGGGCCGTTCCGCGTTCATTGTGAATTCAGTTTATTTAGAAAAAAAGAATGAATTTAATTGAATGCTATCATATGGACTAGTGGAGATTGGCACTTAACAATTTCCTTTATTTAATCCCTATTTGCCATAATTACAATTCGCAATGGAAACCTGAATCACCCGCATATTATCTTAATCTATAGAATACTAATAAAACTACATTTTTTCAACTTTATCAATACCTAACGCATTAAACGAGTTTCCTAGCACAGTCTTAACCCCCTTAACTAGGTAAAGTCTACTCGTCTTTTTCCTCTCATCCTCTTCTTGGAGAATCCTCTCCCTAGAGTACCAACTATTGAATAAATCTGCGAGGTTCTTTATATAAATTGTTAAATTTTCTAATTGTAACGACTCATATGTAATTTTTAAAATATACGGAAACTTTGCAATAGAAATAAGTATGTCCCTCTTTGTATTAACGATATCCTTAGTATCAGCTAGCTCTAAGTTTAACTCCCCGGTAAACTTCGACATTATACTATTAGCCCTTACGTAAGTATATTGTAAATACGGTCCGCTGTTCTCATTCAGATCCGTAACTCTGTTCACGCTGAAGCTTAACGGCTTAGTAGCTGAAGCGCTCAGTATAGCGTACCTTATTGCAGATCTGGCTAGACTTGCCGATGTGGAAATATCTCCGTTCTTCTCCAAAATTTTCTGTTTAACAACGCTCTCGACTGCGTTAAAGAGTTCGTCAATAGTGACGTATCTTCCCCTCCTTCCACTCATCTTAGTTCCCTCCAAATTAACCATAGCGTATGAGTAATGATATAGGTTTTCGGCAATTCTTGTAAATCCTAAAAGGTAAAGTGCAGCTCTTAACTGAATTTGAGGAATTGTCTGTTCTTCGGCGATGACATTTATAACTAAATCCGAATTTTTGAACTTCTCCAGCGTATAGGCGATATCCCTTATTGTATATAAAGAGGTTCCGTCTTTCCTCGTAACTACTAATGGCGGTATCTTTAAACCTCTGGGTATCTTTAAAATATCTTTCACGTCTTCGGGTAGCTTCTCGAAAGATATGGCCTTAGCATCCTTATGATAAATTACGTGAGGCGAGCTGAGTATTTCATCAATTATTTTCTTAACTTTTCCACTCCACAATAACTCGCTTTCGTAATCGTAAAAGTTAAACGACACCCCTAAATTGCTAAGAGTTTCGTTAAATCCGTTTAGTATTTCATTAACAAACTTCCTTATCCTCTCCTTATACTCGTTATTTCCCTCTTCATATTCTTTGAGGATTCTATTTATTTCTGCTTCTGGATCCGCGTCTTTTTCTATTTCCTCCTTAAGTTTCCAGAATTCGGGAAATCTTTCGGATAGCTCTTTTGCTATGGCTACTAACTCATCTATTTTTCCCTTATCATTTGGGGTTTTAGATAGCTTAACTATATCAACTATTGTACTGGTCGAGGCGTACACCAATCCGTAGAAATAGTCTGCTTTAATAGACGGTAGAGGAGATGGCCAATGGAGTTTTTCTAATCCATAAGCTAGTACTCCTACTTGCCTACCAGAATCGTTAACGTAGAATCTAGTTGTGACTTCGTCACCCATATAACTGAGAAATCTAGCTAATGCGTCGCCTATTACCGCGTTCCTTAGCGCACCGATATGTAATGGATGTATAGGGTTTGCACTAGTATGTTCTACTACAGTCCTCCTTCCAGTTTTTTTCTCAGGGAATCCATACCTATCGTCTAATTGGGAAAAGAGAGAACTAAATAGATTATCTACGTTTATTACTGCGTTATAGTATATTCCTACTTTATTTATTTCTTTAATATATTTTTTCCCTATAATTTTGTCAGGTGCGTTAGCACCTTTTAGCGGAGTTGATAAATCGCCAAACTCCTTCCGAGGGGGTTCGGATATTTTCTTATAAATTATTTCCCGCGACAGACCTGTATATCCTTCTAGAATTTCCGACATCTCTAACATCGCTTCTTCAATTAAGTCCTGACTCATAACCAACTCACAATCCTTAAAAGGAATAATAGGCGAATAGTATATAATGATTTTCAATGAAAAAGAAAATCGATATACTAATAATAGAGGACTTTACTGGAGAAAGGATTGATGTTCCAGACCATCAGCTTCTTGATACCGGAGACTCGGAGATAATAATAACGAAAATCCATATCCCAGACTGGTTAGGGGAGTCGACAGAAACCGGTATTCACGTTAATATCGTGAAGGACGTTGTCGAAACGTAAAACGTGTCCATATTATAATTCAGGGTTCTGTTTTTCACCCGCATTAGACAAACCGACACAGGATGTGACTTCACCTAGGACTTGTATGGGTGAATACACCACATGTAATCTTTACCGACCGACTGATGAGAAGGAGGGAATTGAAAAATTTGAAGCGGACACAGTTGTCGGTTTTTATAAAGAGGTCAACAGTATTACGGAAGATATATCAAGTGAGTGTCCCTTCTTTAAACTTATCGATATCGATAATGTAAAACTTGCAATATGCAAGGTTGAAAATAGAGTTTTAACTAAAAGTCAGGCGTCATTATGTAACAAAAATTGGAGAGATTGCCCTTTTTACAACAGGGAGGTTTTTTAGGTACCTAATTTGGCGTATTTTCCGTCGGAAAGTATTGTCACCACACCGCTCTCGGAAAGGCTATTCAGTGCCCTCCTTATCTTATCCTCGCTTGCAATACCTGAGAGTTTACTATGAAGCTCTTTAAGATTCATTGGTTGTTCTGACAGTAAATCCAGTAAAATCTGTTTTAATTCATCCTCATTAGGGGCGGTCATCACGGTAACCTCTTTATCGACATACACGACTTTGAGTTTGTCCTCTACCTCATTTTTCTTGTCAGCGGTAATTTTCCTTTTTCGGGGCATAAACATCTACCTTATATTACATTCTACCTTCTACTTTATAAAATTTTTAACAATTTCCATTTTAGTCTTTTACAAGCCTATTTATTACTTAATAGTTTAAATATTTAATCATATCTCTCTCCGTAATTATACCGTCATCAATAATTATTGCTCCGACCTCTGGGCTTTCATATAATTCTTTTGCAGCCTCTCCTACGGATATGTTGGGGTATTGCTTTATTGGTACTGCGACCACCGATGCTGGCTCGAAGAGTGTAGTTGTATCGTAGCCTTCTTCAGCTAATTTTGAGAAGATCCACTTTATTACGTTAAAGAGAGTAACGACGCTAACTATACTAGAGTTGCTTCTTAGCGGAATTCTTCTTATGTTCTTCGCTATCATCATCTCTAAGATCTCCTCTATAATAGAGTTTTCCTCAAGGGAGATTATCGGTTTAGACACTTCTACAACCTTGTCTCCTCTATTGAAGAGTGCTTGAAGAATAGATCTTTCCGAGACTACACTAATCCTATTATTGTGCTCCATGGGGACTACCCCGAATTTCCCCTCTCGTAATACCTTTACAGCTTCGTCTATAGAAGACGCCTTTACTATGTTTCGCGTCATAATCTCAGAACATTTCTTTTTAAGTAAATTCCTCAGGTTTCCTATCTCTAAAAGTTCTATACCTTCCTCGGCTGGCAGAAACAGTCTGCTTGCCAGATCTTTAATGCTAAGGACCCCTACAGCTCTCCCGTTCTGAGATATTATTGCATGTTCTGCCTTTTGTTTTACCATGAGACTTACTGCATACCCTATATCCATTTCAGGTGCTATTAACGGAATGAATTTATCTGTTAAATCCATAGGCTTATACTAAGTTTCATCTTCGAATAATAAAACATATCATTTCAAGAACATACGGAAATACAACCAATTGTATTTCTTAACGCTTAAAATGTCCTTGTAAGATCGAAAGATGGGCAAAGTTAATACTACTATGCCTTTGCGGCACTTCCTGAGTTTTGTGTAACTAGCTTTAACAGATACTAGAGTTAACTTGCTAAGATCTAAAGCCTTCAATTACTTTCTACCAAATTGTAGAATCTCCTGAAATTCAGGAAAACGCTGTTTTTATTGTGCTAAGAATTTGCTCAAATCCAACGTTGGAATTATGAGTTGAATAATTTAAGGTAAAATCTCATTCTGTTTTCAGGAACTTAAAGTTCAGACAAAAGACATTCGCTTTCCTTATAACTCAATATTATTTCAAATTATTAGTCATACATAATTGATATATATTTATAATAATCTAAATCATAACTTCTAACCTATATGTATGGTAATTTTCTTCTTAATAACTAGCTCTTTTAGAGAGTCTATCAGGGGATAACTTAATTATCCCCCGTGTCACACGTTGATAATGGAGGCTATAGGTAAGGAAATGGCAGAGGAATCCCTCACCACAAAACCCCGTGATAGAATCATTGGGAAGCACGTTTTTGGAAACTTATATAGTATCGACGAGAAGATATTAAGGGATAGGGAATACCTACATAGTGTCGTACTTGATGCAGTTAAGATCGCAAATATGAAACTGGTAGAGTCGAAAAGTTGGGAGTTTGGAGGTCAAAAAGGAGGAGTCTCGGTTATCTCGCTAGTAGAGGAAAGTCATATCGCTTTACATACATGGGTAGAGTATAGCTATGCGACTGTAGATGTATATACGTGTGGAGAGAATAGCAATCCTGAAGCTGCGTTCAATTACATTGTTTCTAAATTAAAACCTAGAGATTACCAAGTGTTTTATGCCGATAGGAGTAGTCAATAACCAGATCGCAGGGTAACAGTTTCTTAAAGATAGAATAGACATTTGTCTATACTCCCCCTAGACGCTAGTCGAAAAATTTATAGAGGGCCTAATATGTATTAGGTAGCATGAAAGCTGGTATAGTCGGATGGGGAGCTTACGTCCCAAGATACAGAGTAAGAGTAGCAGACATAGCTAATTTGTGGGGCATAGAGAAAACCACTGTTAAATCTCTAGGTTTACAAGAGAAGTCAGTCCCCTCTCCAGATGAGGATTCATCAACGTTGGCATGGGAAGCATCGATAAATGCTATAAGAAGGGCAAAGGTTTCACCTAAACAGATAGAAGCAGTTTTCTTTGGTTCCGAATCAAAGGTATACGCTGTTAAACCCACTGCAACAATTCTAATAGACGCGTTGGGAATAACCAATAATTCTCTAGGTGTTGACATGGAATTTGCGTGTAGAGGCGCATCAATAGGGCTTAAAACAGCATTAGCGATGACTATTTCCTCACAAACAAAGTACAGTTTGGTTGTAGGGGCTGATATAGCGCAATCTAATCCCGGTGATGTGCTCGAATTAAGTAGCGCTGCAGCAGCTGTAAGCTTTGTAACAGGTCCTGAAGGTGAATCCGCTGCTGTACTCGAGGAATCCACGTCTTTTACGAGCGATACTCCAGATTTCTGGCGTAGGGATGGTATGCCATATCCTCATCACGGTGAGGGTTTTACTGGTGAACCAGCGTACTTTTACCACATTGAAAACGCCGTCTTGAACCTTCTTGAGAAAACTGGATTAAGGCAGTCCGATTTCGATCACGTTATATTTCATCAACCAAATGGAAAGTTTCCTATTCAAGTAGCTAGGAAACTTGGCTTCCCTATAGAGAGAACTAAGGAGGGAATGGTTGCCCCGTATATAGGAAACCCCTATAACGCTTCAGCACTTTTAGGTTTCGCAAAAGTTCTTGATATAGCTAAACCTGGGCAGCGGGTACTAGTGGTTCCTTTTGGAAGTGGAGCAGGAAGCGATGCGTTTAGTTTCCTCATAACTGATAAGATAGAGGAGAAGAAGGCCTTAGCTCCCACAACGTCCTATTACATAGACAGGAAGAGCGTAGTCGATTACGCGTTTTACGCGAAGCATACTCATAAAATAAAGGTGATAGAATGAGTAAAGTTTACATAGCAGGAGCCTCAATGACGAAAGTTGATAGACATTATGATATGGGAATAAATGAGTTATATCTGGAGACATTCCAGGGCTTGAGAAATACAGTTAAAGAATGGATAAAACCAGATACGTTAATAGTGGCTAATACGTATGGAGAGGCCGTAGAGAACTCGTTAGCTCTTGGAGAAAAACTAGCGTCCACATCGTCACTACAGGGAATAAGAACTTTTCGCGTTGAGAATGGAGATGCGAGTGGAGGGGCAGCAATAGATTTAGCCTTCACGCTGGTGAAGTCTGGGGTTTCCAAAACAGTTTTGGTATCTGGGGTTGAAAAAACTTCAGACTACCCATCAAAATATATGACAGAATTTTATTCTAAAACTCTAAATAAATATGAGTTTTATAGTGGGATAAATCCCGCATCAATTGCGGCATTAATGATGAATATGTATATGAAAAAATACGGAAAAGACTCGTCCTATTTCGCAAAATGGCCAATAAGAATGCATTCAAACGCAGTAGAGAATCCATACGCTTATTTGAAATTTAAGATAGATGAAAACACTTATTACAACTCTCAAGTTATATCGTCGCCGTTAAGGCTATTCGATTCTGGAGCTAGAGCAGACGGAGCAGCAAGTGTAATCGTAACTGACGAGGAAAATGCTAGGAAAATATCCGATTCACCTATAGAGATATTAGGCGTATCAACATCATCCTATTGTTACCAACCTGAGTTAACACTTCCCGCTGTTAAGGACTCCTTTTCTAACGTTACCAATAAACTGGGGGGAGTTCCTAAGATTATAGAGATTCACGATTCTTACTCCATTCTAGCAGCGCTGGTGCTAGAGTCATCCGGCTTATCAAAGTACGGTTCTTCGTTAGATGATATACCGGACGGAGTAAACTTAAGTGGTGGTCTGAAAGCAAGAGGATATCCTGGTGGCGCCACCGGAATATATCAGCTAGGTGAGATATATATGCAGCTAGCTGGAACTTTTCCAGGAAAAAGAGAAACAGGTGAAAGCGGAGCTATAATTTCTACAGGCGAATTAGGAAGTTCCGCATATTCAGTTGTGCTGGTGAGAAAATGAGGCTAACACCTCCAATCTTATGGAGAAGCAAGGGGTCATTTTACCAACTTGTTGCATCAAAATGTGAAGAATGCGGTAAATTCACTTTTCCCGTACAAAGCGTATGTATGCATTGTGGCAGTAGTAAGGTAATCCAAGAAAAGTTAAGTGGAAGAGGAAAAGTAGTCTCTTTTACTGTAAATTATCAACATAGAACGGGGTTTGAAAAGGAGATGCCCCAGATCATAGGACTAATAGAGTTGGAGGAGGGGATCACTATAACGGCTCCCATAGTTGAAGTCTCTCCCGATGAGTTAAAGGAAGGGACTGAAGTTACTGCATGTCTTAGAAGAGCTAGAGCGGATTCCACAAACGGTTTAATACAATATATTTTTAAATTTAGGCCGGTGTAGATGGAATTAGACGAACTGTTAAAAAAATTGGAAAAAAAAGAAATTGATTTCAATAAGCTGGAGAGTTACTTAAATCCAAATGAAGCTGCTCTTCTCCGTAGGCTATTCATAGAGAAGAACAGTGGTAAAAGCTTATCCTCTATCGGTTCTACTATAATAGATTTTAAAGACGTTTATGGGAAAAACATAGAGAATCCTATAGGTGCAACTCAGATTCCGTTAGGAGTAGCCGGTCCCATCAATATTAATGGGAACTATGCAAAGGGATCATTTTACGTACCTCTTGCAACAACTGAAGGAGCTCTAGTAGCGAGCGTTAATAGAGGGATAAAGGCAGTAAATGCATCAGGGGGCGTAAACGTAATTATCATTCATGATAGTATGACACGAGCTCCAGTTTTCTCGCTTCCCTCTATTAGCTATTGCAAATTATTCATTAATTGGATTAATGAGAATTTTAGTAAAATAAAGGAAGTTGCGGAAAGCACTACTAAATACGGAAAGCTTAAGAGCATTGATACGTTTGTTACTGGAAACAACGTGTGGCTTAGATTCTCATTTTCTACAGGTGACGCAATGGGAATGAATATGGTAACGTTAGCAGTGGAGAAAGCTTGCGAATATATAGAAAAAGGTTTTCCTGAAGCTAAGTGCATCGCCGTTAGCGGAAACATGTGTTCAGATAAGAAATTATCATATGTCAACACTCTTCTTGGGAGAGGAAAGACAGTAATTGCTGAAGCAATATTACCAGGTAAGATCGTAAAAGAGTTTCTAAAATCCAGAGCAGAAGAAATAGTAGAAACTAATCTCAGGAAGAATTGGCTGGGGAGCGCTAGAGCTGGTAGTCCCCAGTTCAACGCACATTTTGCAAACATAATTACCGCTATTTTCATAGCAACAGGACAGGATGTAGCACAAGTGATAGAAAGTAGTAGCGGATACACATGGGCGGAAGTAAGGGAGGATAACCTTTATTTTTCCGTAACTTTGCCTTCATTAGAAGTGGGTACTGTCGGAGGAGGAACACAATTGCCTACGCAGTCCGAAGCCCTTAATTTGCTTGAGGTTAAGGGTAGCGGAAATCCGCCTGGTTCCAACTCCTTAAAATTTGCGGAAATTATAGCAGCAACTGTTCTCGCAGGAGAGTTAAATTTACTTGCGGCAATTACGTCGAGAGAACTAGGTAAGGCGCATATGAAATATGGAAGAAAAATGAATGTTTAAAAGTAAAGAAAATAATGTTGATATATGAGCGAATCGCAAACGTTAGAGGAAATAATTAAAATTACATACAGTCATAATAAGTGGAGGAGAACGGAAACTCTTAATCTGATTCCTTCCGAAAACGTAATGAGTCCATTAGCGGAGTCCCTTTACCTTACGGACATGATGTCTAGATATGCTGAGGGCAAACCTTATAAAAGGTACTATCAGGGGACTAAGTTCGTGGACGAGATCGAGGTTTTAGCAAATAAGTTAATTTCGCAGGTATCTAATGCTAAGTATTCAGATCTAAAGGCGACAAGCGGAACTATAGCTAATGCGGCGGTATTTAGAACACTAGCAAACTGCGGAGACAAGGCTGTCATAGCACCAGTACAAGCGGGAGCCCATGTGAGCCACACCCGCTTCGGAACATTGGGAGCTTTAGGCATAAAGCAAATAGACATGTCTTATGATCAGGAGATATATAATATTGATGTGGACAACGCAGTGAAGTTAATTGAAAAAGAGGCACCTAAGTTTGTAGTTTTAGGGGGAAGCCTTTACCTATTCCCTCACCCAGTGAAGGAAATTGCTGAGGCAGCGCATTCAGTAAACGCTCAGCTAGTGTATGACGCTGCACATGTTTACGGTCTTATAACAGGTGGAGTATGGGAAAATCCTTTAAGTCAAGGGGCTGACGTAATGACGGCATCTACACATAAGACTTTTCCCGGACCTCAGGGAGGCGTCATAGTTTCTAATGAGGAGGAAGTATTTAAGCCTATATCAAAGAACGTATTTCCCTGGTTTGTAAGTAACCACCACTTACATAGACTGCCAGCAACCGCAGTAACTGCTCTTGAAATGATAAAATTCGGTCACGAATACGCTTCACAAATTGTAAAAAATGCAAAATCGTTGGCGGAAAGTTTAGTTTCTAGGGGATTTAAGGTGATTGGCGAAGAGTTAGGATACACGTCAAGTCATCAAGTGGCAATAAACGTTAAAGAACTTGGAGGTGGTGCATACGTAGCTAAGGAATTGGAGGAAGCTAACATTATTACAAATAAAAATCTGCTTCCACAAGATACCCCAGACAAGGTTGAAAATCCTAGTGGTATAAGACTTGGGGTACAGGAAATGACACGTTATGGAATGAAGGAGGATGATATGGATAGGATTGCGTCGTTTATGGAGTCGTTATTAATAAGAAAAGAAAGTAAAGATAAAATTAAGCACGAAGTTATCGAATTCAGGTCTCAATTCCTCGAAGTCAAGTATACGTTTAATATAGACTTAGGTAAGTATTCTAGTTTTAAAATACCCATGCTTATCTAACTAAAATCACGGTAGTTATTGCGTTAGCTCCTATTGATAATGCCACGGAACCTATATTTATGTCATTGTTCACAGAAGAGCCTCTAGCCCCTAGGATCACTGCATCATAGGTATTTGCGTTCATTTCGTTCAAGATTTCATTCGCGATACTGCTGGTAGTTAGATCGAGTTTAACTTTCTTATAGCTAAGTTTAACCTTATCGCTAACCCTTTCCTCTACTTTCTTTTCTACTTCCTCACATTCATTGCTACATACGTTTATTACCGTAATTTTTGAACCGTATCGCATCGCGAAATCGATAGCTAAATCTAAAGCTCTCATACTATTCGCTGAACCGTCAACTGGGACTAATACATTCCGAAACCAGAAGCTGACCTCGTAAGTAGGGGGGAAACTCATAATAACTCTCCTCTCATAATCCCTAGATTTCTATCAGTTAGTTCTTTTGAATCTTTATATCCCATAGATGCCCTTATTGCATCTATGTTCTCCGGAACCACTATAGATTCTTGGTGAACTGCGTAAACTAAATTGATAAGGTTCTGTCTTACGTCTATCGAACCTTCAAATACGGCGACTTCGTACAGATCTCCTCTGATTCTACCGAGATCCCTAGTAACTTCTAGTATTTCTGCCGTGCCCTCTATTTCGGCTGTTAGTGGAATTACTACTATTCGACTAGTATTCCTAAGAGTGTCAAGTACTTCTTCTTTCGTAACATCTCTTTTTGTCCTTACTTCTAAAGAGTGCATATGCATTAGAGTGGTTGGTGCTATTATGGCAGTAGTATATATATCTAAGTCCTTAAGCACTGTTTTCACGTCTGCGGCGTGATGACTTGGCTGTGTAACGGGATCTAAATCCAGCGAGTTTATTGGGCCCTTTCCCGTTTCTTTAGGATCAGCCCCTCTTCTGACTATTGTCGCTCTAACTCTTTCCAACCCAGCTAAACCATTTATTGTACATAGAACTCTAAGGAGACCGGTTGTGTTACATGAGACTACTCTTATATACTTCTTATCAATTCCCTCGTCATAATTACATAATGCGGAGAAGGAGATGTCAGCGACATTGGCCTTCTCGCCGCCCTGAAATATAGCTTTTTTCCCAAGCTTACTATACTGTTCTTTATACTTTACTCCTATCCCCCCTGGAGTTGCATCCACTATGATATCAGCTTTCTCGAATAGAGCATTAATGTCGCCTGCAACCTTAATTCCCCTTTTTTCGAACTCATCTTCACTTTGATGTGGAACGAATAAGGGATATCCTTTCCTTATAGCGATCATTGCCTCATATGACGGTCTAGTCTTGGAAACACCTACTAGTTCCATATCGTTCTGTTGCTTTATCGCGTCCGCGACTCTCTTGCCTATAGTTCCATAACCGTTAACTGCTACTTTTATCATCCTGTACACCCCTACTTAGAGCTTCGATGGCAGGAAGCTTTTCGCCTGCAAGAAACAAAAGCAGCGCCCCGCCACCAGTAGATACGTGAGTTTTTGAAGGATCTATTGTCGTATAATCTAACATACTAATCATGTGGCCGCCACCAACTATTACAAACCCTTTGCTTTCCATTGCTGAAGTCATAATCCTAATCGTCCCTTCCCTAAACCTTTCGTCTTCAATAACACCCATAGGACCCCTCAATACTATCACGCTTGCTTCCTTCATAAGTGAGGAATAAACACTAACTGTAGTTTCCCCTACGTCCTTTATTAGATTTTCAACTTTTGACGCCGGTTCGTTACGGATCTCCCCTTTTTCATCAACAGTTTTGAAATCTAAAGGTATTTCTAAAGGAGCACCGCTTAGCAGGGTTTTTCTAGCCCTTGGAATAAGTGACGTCGCTCCAGTCTTTTCTAAAACCTCTAAATTCGCTTTTCCCAGATTAAGTCCTTTTGCTGCAGCGAATAGGACTGATACGAGGCCTCCGAGAAGAATTCTATCCGCTACCCTATGTCTTGATAAATTTTCTATAATCCTTATACTATCGTGAATTTTCCCCCCGCCCATAACAAATACCTTAGGGCCGTCATTGGGGTTGAATATTTTAGAAAGGGCGCTAACTTCCTTTTCCATTACTCTTCCAGCCGCTGAGGGTAATAAATAAGGGAACCCAACTAAACTTGGTTGACTCCTATGGGATGCTGCAAAAGCATCATTTATAAAAAGGTTGAAAAGAGGGGCTAACTTCTTTACTAAAAAAGTTCTTGCCTGCCTCTCCATCTCCGTTTCCACGATTTCCTCGGAAATCATTCTAATATTCTCAAGAAGTAATACGTCTTTAGGACCAGCCTGCTTTATCTTTTGAATCGCATAAGGACCTATAATATCCTCTACAAATTCCACAGTGTGTCCTAGATGCCTGGATAACAGTTCTGCATGCTGATTTAGTGAGATGAAATCATCGTCACCAGGTCTTCCCTGATGAGATAATATTGTAATAGAAGCGTTATTTTCCAGAAGTTCTTTGATAGTTTGTATGTGGGACTTTATTCTAGAATCATCAAGTACCTTACCTGTTTTCTTGTCGACAGGAGAATTTATATCTACTCTTAACAAGACCTTTTTGTTTTTGATTTCCACATCATCCATTGTTGGTATAGTAAGCGAATTCACTCTTATCAGATGTAAACCACCACATTCTATTTCGCTAATATCTTTAAATATATTATAGTACAAGGACACTATTAATTTCTTCTATAATTTATTCGAAATTAATAAAAATACTTATTAGAATGATCTATTAATAATTATAAAGTCATTATTAATATAAATTACACTCTATTAAAAATTTAAGAACGTTAGATGTACAGTAAGTTTATGATGGTTACAAGTTGCATTGATCTTATATGGGGGTTAAGCCAGGAGAAGATTCGTGATAGCGTCTAATGTGTAATAAATGTAATTTACTTTAAAAACTAAATTACCGACTTCTTAAGCTTAAAGTATTCAGCGGTACATTCTGCAAACTTTCAACTTATGGTACTCGAAACCCCTTTTTAGCCTTAACTCTTGAGAAATACGTAATTATTTGTGATTGTTCTTAATAAACTTATTTTATATTATCTATCTTCTAGTAATTAAACGGATTTAATTCGGAAGAGACGTATTTTATAACTTTTTAGTTTATCTAGTTATTCTGTTAATTACGCACTGGATACTGTCACGTGATGATAGCCTTCCTCATTAAAAAAGACTTTGCAGAGAATGCGTAAACGATAATATTAATGGAGCAGGTTCCGTCGAGACGTCTATGCTCCACCAAGCAGTCTCGTGGGACACCATGAACATCAACCCTACTGGGAGTGGGAGCGACCCTCAGTGTTATAGAGTCCTCTATTACTAGGAGAAGGCAGTGAGTCCCATTCATAGGGGCGCAGTACTTCCCAAATTCACGACTTATACTGATATTCTCATATACTATAAAGACAAGTAATTAGAATGAGATCATTATGGACATAGAGATCGAACTGATAAGGAAATTAGAGACACTTGCCTTATTGAAGTTATCAGAGGAAGAAGAAAACAATATAATTAATGATATAAAAAAAATACTAGACTTTTTCAATACCATACAAAAGGCGCAATTAAGTGATGTCGAGCCATTGTTCCATCCCATTAAAAGTACACATCTCCGTCCAGACGAAGTTAAGAACGGACTAACAAAAGAAGAAGCGTTAGCTAATGCGAGTAGTGTTGAAGGGGGATACATCAGAGGTCCACGCACTGGTGAGTAAAAGTTGATTTCTGAATACATAAAATGCGTCACTGATGAAGGTATAGAAGAATGCATATCAAGAGTTTATGACAGAGTAACCAAGCTAGAACCCAAACTGCACGCATTCATAACATTAGTAGATAAGGATACTGTAATTAATAATGCAAAGCAAGTTAGGTCGAGGAAATTAATGGGGTTACCTGTCGCGGTTAAGGACAATATATCCACTAAGGGGATAAGAACAACGTGTGGATCAAGAATGCTATCAGAATACGTTCCGGTTTATGATGCTACTGTGATTGAGAGATTAGCTTCCAAGGGAGCAACCATTCTCGGAAAAACAAATATGGATGAGTTCGCTATGGGTTCGACAACGGAAACGAGCTTTTTTGGTCCGTCTAGAAATCCATGGGATTTGACCAGAGTTCCAGGTGGCTCATCTGGGGGCAGTGGAGTGGCTATAGCGAGCAAGATGGTTGAGATTGCTTTAGGCAGCGACACCGGTGGTTCTATAAGAGCACCCGCTTCGTTTAATGGTGTTTACGGATTAAAGCCGTCCTACGGAACGGTAAGTCGCTACGGACTTGTTGCTTACGCAAACAGTTTAGAACAAATTGGACCCATGGCTAGAAACGCATCTGATCTAAAAATTCTTTTCTCGATTATATCAGGGTTCGATATTAAGGACGCAACTACCGTAAGTTTTGACAAAAAGGACGATGTTGACATTAAGTTAAATGGATTTCGTATAGGTATATTAAAAGACATTATGGATCGTTCTTCACCAGAAGTACAAAATGTGATGTCGAGTTTTATCGAGAAGCTATCTTCCGAAGGAGCTTTAATAGAAGAAGTGCAGTTAGGCTATATCGACTATATTTTACCTGCATATTACATAATAGCCATGTCAGAAGCCTCGTCAAACCTAGCGAGATTCGATGGCGTAAGATATGGCTACGGTAGATATAAAGAAGGCACTTGGATACAAACTTTTTCTGCAAATAGAGCAGAGGGATTCGGGAGCGAAGTGAAAAAGAGGATTCTGCTAGGTTCGTTTATTTTGAGCGCTGGATATTACGACGAGTATTATATTAAGGCACTCAAAATAAGGAAGTTGGTTAAGGAAAGTGTAGATAACATACTTAAGAGTCATGATGTAATCCTTTCACCAACAATGCCGATCCTTCCACCTAAACTAGGAGATGTGATTGACGATCCGTTAAAAATGTACGCAATGGATCTTAATACAGTCGTTGCAAACTTAACTGGAATACCTGCTGTTTCAGTTCCCGTGGGATTTTATCAAGGACTGCCTGTAGGGGCACAATTTATGGGCAAATACCTTAATGACTTTTTCCTATTAAATCTCGTATCAGAGGTCGAGAAGATAACTAAGATGGCAGAGTTAACGCCATCAATATAAATATTTTTATTTCGAGAATTCTCACTTTCTCATATAAGGTGATTTGTGCTCTGACGCAAGACGCTTATAGTTTTCTCTTTAGGGAATTGGAGAAGCAGCGGTATCACATAATTGGTTCCCATAGCGTATATAAGAAATGTCATTGGACTCATGAAGCCATTACTAAAAACAGATTTTGTTATAAAGGAAAGTTCTACGGAATAGAGAGTCATAGATGTGCGCAAATGAGTCCATCTGCTCTTTGGTGCTGGTTTAGATGTGAACATTGCTGGAGATTAGAACCAGAAGATGTGGGCCTTGATTGGGATGAAACGAAGATCCCAACAGAGGACGATCCAGAGTTAATAGCTGAAAAAAGCATAGAGGAACACATAAGATCGGTATCTGGCTACTATGGAATGAAGGGTGTTAACAAAGAAAAAGTGAAAGAAGCTGAGGATGTCAAACATGTAGCCATAAGCCTAACGGGAGAACCCACGTTATACGAGAGAATAGGGGAGTTAATTAAGGAATATCACAAAAGGGGTATTACCACGTTTTTAGTAACTAGTGGAGTGAGACCTGACATACTAGCTAACTTGGAGGAGGAACCTACACAACTGTTTGTTTCCTTACAGGCTCCTAATGAATATAAACACAAGATATTTAATAGACCAATTATCGCAAATTCCTGGAACTTAGTCATGAAGACCTTGAGGATTTTACCTAGTTTCAGTTGTCCCACGGTTATACGATTGACTATGATAAACGGATTTAACATGTCAGATAAAGATGCCGAAGAGTTCGCCAAGCTTTTTGAGATAGCTAAGCCCACCTATATAGAAGTGAAGGCGTATATGCACGTCGGACCGTCAACGTTAAGACTATCAAAAGACGCCATGCCTAGACATAATGAAATAAGATTATTCGCAGAAAAGTTGGCAGAATTAACAGGGTATAACATTTTATCAGAACATATACCTAGTAGAATAGTTCTCCTTTCTCAGTTGAATCGCCCAATAAAAATAGGCAACGCATGGAGCGATTCGTGGAATTGGTCAACCAGAGATCTGGAGGACGATGTTTCTGGTGAATATAGAGAAGCAGAAACTAGCTGTACGGAGGGTCAGATTTGAAAAGTTAGTGATACATGCTGTTTCGTAGCCCTTATTGTAGTATCATCTGCAAGTGGCGCAATATCACAAAACGAGCTAGCAAAAAAACTCCAGGTTTCACAACAGACCATTTCAAGGAAACTTGCTGAACTGGAAGCTGAGGGTCTTATTAAAAGAATAATAGGAAAAGATGGTGAAATAATAAAATTAACTGACAGTGGAGCTAATATACTTCAGGAATGTGGGAAATATGTCCTAGACGCTTTGAAGAATAAGTTTATCCTTGAGATATCAGGCAAAGTAGTAAGCGGTTTAGGTGAGGGAAAAATTTTCCTAATGCAATCTTATTATTTAAATGCCTTTAAGGAAAAACTTGGTTTTGGACCTTATCCAGGCACACTTAATGTAGTAATTGATGATATTTTATCAATGCAAAATAGAGTAGAATTAGATATGCTCAGAGGTATTGAGATCCCTGAGTATAGAGAGAAAGAGAGAGTTCTTGGTTCTGTGAAAGCCTTTTTTGCCAAGATAAATGATGAAATTGATGGAGCAGTTGTTATACCTGCAAGGACTATACACCCTAAAAGTGTAATCGAAATTATATCGCCTTACTATCTACGGGAAAAATTAAGTCTAAAAGATGGAGTTAGAGTTAAGATAACCGTATTCGCTTAATCTGAACTCTAACAGAGATTTAAACGTTACTTATCTTAACGGATAACATCGTATAAATATTTCGATTTAACTTCAAACATAGTGTTAGCTAGTATTGTTAAGTAGATGTCTCAATCTACAGTGAAATAAGGGAGGATCACTCGGTTCGTAAGGTTATTATACCAGGCTCTAAACTCGGTAGCTCCCTGGTGAGTAGAGAGCTTCCAGAAAATTCTTACGTGTTTCATAAAACTTGAGCGGTGTGAGTAATTCGTCTCGACAATGAGAAACCAGACCCTCACCGCGTATATTGTAAACTGTAATTTATGAGAAAGATAGATGAAATGCAGTAAATTGTTGAGCGTAAATTCCCATACCGTCAATGCGGCAGTATTGAATTAAATTTGTTATATTTATTGAAATAAACTGAATTTGCAAAGGAGGCGTGAATCACCCGTTGTAGAACACCCTAGTTTTCTTTTACCTCTTCTTATACACTCACACGTAATTAACTTAGTTAACTAGCCTTAAGAGAATATGATTAAAATCTCTTTAACTTCATAACGCTTCTATTAGCCAGCGGTTCATCTTGTTACAGGATTGCGGACTCACGTGACTTCCGTTTTGACATTTATTTATTAATTTGCATGAAAAACAAGGTATATCTATTATGTTTCCTAAGTTTGCAATAATATCTATGTTATCGTTATTGGCAATATATAACATGACGACCTTTTTCCCATCAACGATTGTCGCCTCTTTCCTTACCAATCCTTTTCGGATTAACCTGGTAACATTTCTCGCTGCTTCGGCGCTCGATATTCCCAATATTTTACTGACGTCTGCTTGTTTTATTCCCTTTTCCCCAGCTTGTCTTATTTTTGAATATATTATCTCTTCTATCTGTGAGGCAGTACTTTCCATTTAGAACCCCATTGCGACTATATATATTTCGCTACATTTGTTATTAACCTTTATCATAATGATCAATAGGAAAAAGATTTATAAGGAGAACAAGAAAAACTATTTTAATTACATATAAACTTTTATATCTAAATTATCAACTATATCTCTATATCTATTCCTTACTGTGACCTCTGTAATACTTCCTGCTTTAGCTACTTCCTCCTGAGTTTTCTTGTGCCCAAGGAGAACCGCTATTAAATACACTGAAGCGGCTGCTATTGGCAAGGGACTTTTCCCGCTCGCTAAACCGCTTTTCTTAACTTCATTGATAAGCTCAGCAGCTTTAGTAACAATGTTTTCTTCAAGTTGAAGGTTGCTTACTATCTGAGGCACAAATCTAACTGGTTCGTAACCTTTTCTCTTCTTTGTCAGATCTGGGTTTGCTAAGGTTATCTTATCTTTAGCCCTCCACATTTCCTCCTTAGTTATTCCTACGATCCTCAGAATTTCGGGTTCCGATTTAGGTTCTCCCTTAATATTACATGCCTCCTCAATAGCTGCGGCAACTACAGCCCTTACGTCGATGCGCTTCATTAGACCTTTATCTACTACCTTTCTTATTAGTTTCCCAGCTTCCTCTTTAACCGAAGGCGTTACTCCTAGCTTTCCGCTAATATCATGCAAAGTGCTTAAGGCCGTGATAAGTTTTTTATCTGCTTGCTTGATTCTCGATTTTTTATTTTCTCGATTATTATAGATTTTTTCACGTATTCCCCTAATCCTGTTTCTTCTACTCACTCCTATTCTAGTTCCTAACCCTTCATCGTGTACTAGAGGATTCACCGGACTGTATGTGTTCCTTTGTTTCTTCTGTTCCTGATTATAGATTCCATAGCCAAGACCATCATCTATCATTTGTTCTTCAAGAACAATTCCACACTTACAACATTTTACCTCTCCATTTACTTTATCGGTTATTGGTTCATGTTTTCCTCCTAATGGACACTCCGAGTTAGACGTATTATCAGTTACTGTTGCCATTCATCTCCTCCTCTCCTCAAAGAAGACTTTCTCCCCTTTCTTTATCTCTTCTAGACTCTTAACTAAAATATAAGGCTCGTTTACATTTCCAACGACATCTAGGACTTGACCTACCTTTCGTTTTTTTTCATCAAAGATATACTTTCCAACAAGCTTATATTTAGTATAATCCATCTTGTTTATTCCCTTGACTAGCACCTTATACCTAGGTAAGCTATTATAAACGTAACCCAATTGAGTTAATCTGCTCTTTGCCATCATCTCTCTATATTATCAGTCATTTTATATATACGTTAGTATTGTAATACTTCAATAGTTCTCTCGATAAGTAATATCATTATTAACACGGCGGATTACGTCAAACTTTATTTATAAACGTAGGCAAAATAATTAGTTTTATTTACTATCGACATTAGGATAACCATATATAATAAGTTAAATCCAAAGATAAAAATATAAACATACTTATATCGAATAGTTATAGAGCCTTGAATTTTTCCTGCCACGCTTCATAGATTTTCGTAATTTCTGCACTGACGCTAGGCTTTCTTAATTTGAAAGCCTCTTCAAATTCCTTCATAGTAACAGGCCGTGGCTCTTTACTTCCCGTCTTGAACATCTCCTTAACAATTATCATATGGGCGGTCTGCACTAGATCCCTTATATCGCTAGCTGTGTAACCCTCAGCCTTTTCGGCTAACGTCTGTATATCGAGCCCGGTAGTTTTTATTTTCGACGTATAGAATCTAAAGAGCTCTACCCTTTGCTCCCTGTCTGGAAGTCCTATGTAAATTCTTTTCTGGAAACGTCTTATAAAGGCCTCGTCTAATTTCCATGGTTTATTTGTAGCACCGATAACATAGACTTTAAAAGTCTCTGATTTGTCCTGTAATCCATCCATTTCCTTCAAAAACTGATTTCTTACCCTAGCTTCTCCGCCAATTTCGTTGTTAAAAGAACCAAGCAGTGCGTCTAACTCATCTATGAAAACGACAACAGGTTTATTTTCCTGTTTTGATAATTCCCTTGCCTTTACGAAGACTTTTGACACGTTTTTCTCTGACTCACCGAGCCACTTTGACATAACTGAAGCGGCGTCAATATGCATAAATTCTGAGTCGATTTCATTAGCCACCGCAGCGGCAATCATTGTCTTTCCGCATCCAGGGGGACCATAAAGCAAGATGCCCCTAGGCCAGCCGAGTGGAAAAAGATCGGGTCGCATTGATGGATATATTATCGATTCCCGTAACGCTTCTTTTACGTTATCTAGCCCCACTATATCATCAAACCTTACTTTAGGTTTTTCCGATAGTACAATGACTTCTGACGTTTTTTCTTGAGGGGAATCGCCTTCCGGCAGCATTTCCTTAAGGACTTGGATTCTCTTTTTATATTCATTAATCATCTGTTCATACGCATGACGAGCTACGGAATCAGGATATAACGCTACCAACTGTGTTAGGACATCTATCGCACGTTGATAATTGGTTATAGCATCATCCTTTCTCCCTTCCTTGTCTGCTCTAACAGCAGTTATAGCATATTTTCTCGCTAGATCTTCTAGCATTATTTGAGCGCTCAACTTCTATCACGTAAAGACTATTTTCCCCTCTTTGCTCATTCTTTCTAACACTCTTATTACGGTTTCCCTATCCGCGTTGTACGTCTTGCAGAAGTCGTCTATATCGAATATGTTACCGTGTGTTGTTATATAAAATAAAACGTCAGTTTCGCTTATTGGATTATAACTTTGAATATGTCCTTCTGTAGATGGGACGTGAGGGAATGTATTAGATATTTCTTGTAACTTAGTCTTCATCTGATCTTCAGCTAACTTTGACGCTTCTTCGTATATTTGTCTCGCCTGCTGATCCATTATACTTAATGAAGAAGTATCAATAATTGGGATTTTAGAATTAGCAACTATCTCATTTAGATTACTATTTAGGTTCTCAAAACCTATTGCAAGCTCTGGTACTGCCTTCTTCACCTTATCGACGATTAGAGATATAGCCTTTGATGTTGAATAGAGATTCATCCCTATTTCCTGCATAGTCTGAGCTTTCTCTAGTCTTAACCTTATTTTCTCTAACGTGAGGTAAGCCGTATAAACGATCTTAATCATATTCCTTAGCTCCGCTATCTCCTGAGCGTATATTGATGCTCTAAGCTTATCTTCATCTAAGTGGGCTACCTTTAACCTTCTGAATAGCTCCTTATCTCTCTCCTCTAATCTTCTCTTAACACCGTCAAGCTTGTCCATCTGTTCGCTGATAGCAGCTTGGACCCTTGTTATAACCTCAGGTAGATTCCCTCTTCTCCCTCCGCCAGTCATCCTCTGGAAAAAATCCCTTATCATTTTCTCCTTTCCCCGCGATTAACTCGGCGTTACTTTCACAGGTATGGGCATCTGAAACTGCGCCTCCTCTTTCTTTTCCGAGGCCGACGCAATGGGCTTTACATCTAGACTATCCTTATCTATCGATTCCATCTTGTCTAATGTCTTTCTTATGTCGTCTTTCTCTAAGGAGTATGCATCTCTTGACTGTCTCAGAGCGTCGACAGATAGCTTATATGACGTTTCTGGAACTTCATTAGAAATATAATTCATCTTTAACATAGCAAGCGCTTTTTCTATATGTAGTAATTGATCGTCGATCTCATTAATTTTGCTCTTAAGCTTGTTTTTAAGCTTTACGTAATCGTCTTTTAATTTTAACGCCTCTGTGTCTAGTTTCCTTTTCATCTCGTCGTACATTCCCTTCGAAATGTCTCCTTTACCATACAGTTCCTCCAAAGCTCTTTGCCTTCTTCTTGTCTTCTCCATTAATGTCATAATTCTTATCGCATCTGCCTTCCATTCAGGGAGGACATAAACTTTTTCATCCTCTGCTCTTAGCATAGAGGGTTCTAATGTTACCACGTCTTTACCTACTATAGCCTCAATACCAGTTACTGTTCCGTCAATCTCAGTGTAAACATTAACTATTAGTCCAAACTCCCTCCCATAAATATCCTTAACCTTCTGACCTACATACTTTGATATTTCATCCGAGGATAATATTGGCATATGAACGATCCTCAATTTGTTCTTGCCTATAGGTTTGTTTTTAAGGATTATTCCTAGAAAAGCCTCAGCAGGTCCCAGAACATCACCGGTAAGTGCTTTTAACCTTCATCATAGGCTCATTATTCCTTACGAATTTCTAGCTTTTTAAATGAAACTAGACAATATCATTTACAGTATGTCGCTTGAAACACTTCAAGGTTATCTCCATAATGTTACAGGGTTTGTGCATAATATCAACTTAAGTGGTATCTCGAACATTCTGATTTTACTAGGTTTTTCATTACTGGTTCTGCTGTTTTTCGCTTTATTGATTTATGGTATGGTAAGGGCCTTTTCATCTGTGCCTAATATGACAACTAAACAGTTCATTGGACTCCTAGTTTTGATAGGTGCTACTCTATTACTAATCGGACTACTGCTTCCCTAAAGATAAAGTGCGTTCTTTCCTAAATATTTTAACTCGTATAACTTTTCTAACGTGAGAAGTCTGTTATATTTTGATATCCTCTCCCCTCGTGCCGGTGCTCCAGACTTTATAAAATCTGATGACAAACCCACAGCAAGATCTGCGACGTAGTTATCCTCTGTATCCCCGCTTCTATGGCTTACGATAGTTTTAATGTTATTTCTCTTTGCTAGTTCGACGAAGTCAAAAGTTCCCGACAGCGTACCTATCTGATTCGGCTTAACAATAACTCCCTTCGTGGCTTTCCCCTTTATTCCCTCAGTAAGATAAACACTATTCGTCGCATATAGATCATCTCCTACAATTATCGTCTTCTTTAAATTCTTCTGTAGTTCAGTAAAAGAGTCCATATCGTTCTCGTGAAATGGATCCTCTAAGTAGAGTAAAGGATATTCATCGACTAGTCCCCTGTAATAGTCTAGTAATTCGTCCTTTGAGAACTCCTTATCATCTAAAACGTAAGCTAATTTTTCTTTATAGTAAAATTCACTTGCAGCAGCATCCATTCCCATGGCTATTCTACCATCAAATCCTGCATCCTTAATAGACGAATATACTAGATTTAAGGCTTCCTCTGTTCTACTGAGAGGTGGAGAGAAACCCCCTTCGTCTGCAACAGAGGTAAATATCGGTCCGAATTTTTCTTTAATTTTCCCCTTTAACTTATGGTATACAAGCGATGATGCCTCTATTGCCTCCTTAAATGTCTCAAAGTTGAAGGGTATAATCAAGAACTCCTGAATCCTTAAGTTATTTCCTGCATGAACTCCTCCATTGATAATGTTAAGAAGAGGAACTGGAATTGTTCGAGCGAATTTCCCACCAATATAAAAGAAATAGTCTACACCCAACTCTAAGGATGCAGTACGAGACGCAGCTAATGAGGTAGCTATAGCTACGTTTCCTCCTATCTTGCTGAAATTATTCGTTCCGTCTATATCCTTTAGTATTTTGTCAATATTCCTCTGGTCTGTAACATTAACGCCTTTCAGAGCAGGTTCAACATAATTTTCAATTACCCTTAATGCATTGTTAAGAGTGATACCATTAGAATCTCTTAACTCAAAGGCCTCTTTAGAACTTTTAGATTTTCCTGCAGGAGCGTCCGCGTACGCCGCATAACCACTTTTCGTTTTAACGAAGACTCGTAAAGTTAGATTTGCTCTCGAATCTATTATTTCCACGCCGATTATCGAATCTATTTGATACTCGTTCATATTTCTCCTTCCGATAGTTTATTATGTTATTTCGGGTATTATTTATTGTCCTTACATGATAGAGGATTCGTTTATATTCATCGTCCTAATAACGTTTACACTGATCACCCCTTTATATTTTCGGTTACTTTACGGAAAACTAAGTAACGTAAAGGCGTTCGCGTTTGCATGGACTACGGCCTTTTACTACATTTCATATATTTTCAATTATGGCGTAATCCCAGCTTTCATCGCGTTAGTATTACTAAACGTAAGTTCATACTTCCTTATCATAAAAGAGCACATTACCTTAATTTCTACCGGAATAATATTTTTATTAACTATATGTGTTTTGGTCATAATTTATTATGTATTGCTGTGATCCATAACATATATGGCTAGAGGTAAAAAAACCCAAGATAAGGGAAAATGTCCGAGTTGCGGAAAGGAAGACGTTAAACCCACTAAGACGTGGCAGTTAATATCTCCTCTTCCTGATGCTAAGGGGAGGATAACCATAACAGTAATGGGTTCTTATGTCTGCGAGCAATGTGGATATCATTGGAAAGGGGTAGTGTCTAAAATTAAGGCAGGGGGCAGTTCTGTGGAAATCGAGGGAAGGAAAGGTGTTAAACAGGTTGGAGAGGAGGATGAACAAGACAGGGGCTTTGTAATAGAAATAGACGCTGACAACTTGGGTGAAGATGACGAAGAAGAGTGATGTAGCAGTAGTGGTATTGGTTTTGGTCATTTACCTAGCGATACTGACAGGACTGGTAAACCCAGCTACTGTAGACGGGGTTTCAATGTATCCTATATTCCAGAATGGTTCATTAGTATTTTATGATCCGGGACACAGTAATATACAGTTATATTCGGTAATAATCTACAGGTCGCTTCAAAATACACCAATAATTCACAGGGTGATCGGGATTCGCAGAGTAGACAGCATTCCTTACTATATAACGCAAGGTATAGATAAAATAACCAATCCGCTACCCGATAACGTAGTTGGCTTTGAAAGCAGAGAGGGTGCACCTGCTAATACCGTGATAGGAGTGGTTATTAGCGTTGGAGGAATCCAAATTAGCATTCCCTACTTAGGATACATATCCATGCTGTTTTATGGAATTTAATTTATAAGGGAAAATGAGCTTAATTGAACTGAACAATATTTTAATTAATTAAGATACTCTAATAATTATAAGACAATTTATAGTGTGACATTTTCCCCTCTTTCCCTTCTCTTTAGAACTCTATATGTGGGAGTTATAGTAGTGGGCTTGTTTGCATATACGTTATCAATTCTTCTCACTGACGTGTTATAAGGACTCATCCTAATTTTTTCAGGTTCTTTTCTAGCCGTTTCCATTATTTTTCTTAAGGCTTCCGCAAGTAGTTCTAATGCGTATAAAGGTTCGCCTTCTGTAGGTTCTATCATTATAGCCTCCTCTGCTAGTTGAGGAAAATATATGGTAGGGGCGTATATACCATAGTCCAATATTGATTTAGCTATATCCTCTGCACTTACACCATAGGAGTCCTTGGCGTTTTTCGCTGAAAAAACCACCTCGTGCTTTCTTATTCTGGAATTGTTAGGAAAAAGGGTGAGGCCCTCTACTCCCTTTAATTTTGTAATTAAGTAATTTGTGGCAAGAGTACTCATTATAGCCACGCTCCTAACCCCCTCGCCTCCAAGCCCTAATAAATAAACGTAAGCTCTAACTAGATTGCCCACGTTACCGAAGTATGAAGACATCTTTCCTATAGTTTTCTCTGGTTCTTTAATTAAAATGCGATTATCCTGTTTTATTAATACCGGGGAAGGTAAATAATCTGTTAATTCGTTCTTAGCGCAGACTGCTGCAGCTCCAGGTCCTCCCCCTCCATGTGGAACAGCAAAGGTCTTATGAAGATTAAGGTGAACTATGTCAAAGCCCATATCTCCCGGTCTTACAATGCCTAATATTCCGTTTAGATTAGCGCCGTCATAGTATAGCTTTCCGCCTTTTTCGTGAACTACCTTTGATATTTCCAATATATTTTGCTCGAACAGTCCTAGCGTATTTGGATTAGTAAGCATTAGTCCCGCTGTTTTATCACTTACTATATTTTTTAAAATATTTAAGTCCAATAAACCTTCCTCGTTCGATTTTACATATATTACCTTAAATCCTGCCATTGATGCACTAGCAGGATTAGTGCCGTGTGCAGTGTCTGCAACTAAAATCTCGTCCTTATTAATACCATTATCGATGTTTAGCTTCTTGATCATCAGCACGCCAGCTAACTCACCAGAACTACCTGCAGGAACGGCAAGACTGCATCGATCCATTCCTGTAAGTTCTTCAAAAATAGTCTGAAGTTCATATAAGGTTTCAAGTATTCCCTGAACTGTACTAGGATCCTGTGAAGGGTGAAATGTCTCGACAAGTTCTTGTCCTATAACCTCTGCTTTAGGGTTATACTTCATAGTACATGATCCCAAGGGCATGATTCCGTTATCAACTCCAAAATTCATTTGAGAAAGTCTAATGAAGTGTCTTACTACTTCGATCTCATGTAAACCAGGCATATTAACTACGGTCCTTTTAAAAGCTCTAGATTTTACATTTGAAGCAACGTCCGGTACATCCTCTTTGCTTATAAGAAATCCATTGGTTCTAGTATCCCCTATCTCATGAATTAAAGGTTCCTCCCATCTTGCTTGTTTCCACATCCTATTCCGCCACCTTCCGTATCATGTAGTCGATCATCGACTTTAGGTGAACTTCCGTAACACAGAATAATGCCACGTTGTCTTTTAATTGCAGACCTCCATGTATGCCGTTTTTAAGAAGTTTCTTATGTATCTCGTCATAATCTGTATTGAATAGTATAGTAAATTCTTCGAAGAAATCACTCTCAAGGTAAGGTTCTATTCCCCTTATCTCAGTAAGTCCTTTAAAAGCGTAATGGGCTCTATTATATATTTCCCTAGCCAGTTCGCTGATTCCTTTTCCTCCAAGTAAGGAGAGATAAACTGCATTGGCTAATGCTATAAGAGCCTCGTTTGTGGTTATATTCGAAGTAGCTTTTTCTCTTCTTATGAATTGCTCCCTAGTTTGGAGTATTAAGGTAAATGCTCTATTATTCTCCACGTCTTTGGTAAGCCCAACTATTCTGCCCGGTAGCTGCTTAATTAATTTCTGTTCCCATCTCGTTGCAATAATTCCATTTAGAGGACCACCAAAATTCATCGGAATTCCTAGCTCCTGACCGTCTGATACTGCAATATCCGCCCCATATTCGCCTGGCGACCGCAGTAATCCTAGACTTACTGGAGATACGCCTATTATTTTCAGAGCGTTATATTTCTCGGCTAATTCGAAGACGTAATCTATATTTTCTTCTATAACTCCAAAGAAGTTTGGCTGTTGAATATATATTGCAGCTGTATCTTGCGACATTTTTTTCTCTATATCCTCTAGTATCAGTTGTCCACTACGATCGATATCTGCCTCAATAACTCTAATACCTTTACCGCTAATCCATGTTTTAACTACTTTAAGGTGACGTGGATTAACAGATTTGGGAACAATGACAGTTTTTCTACCCGTTATCCTATATGCCATTAATAAAGCTTCAGCAAGAGCTGTACCCCATTCGTAATGTGACGACGTTACTACATCCATTTCGAAGAGATCGGCAATAAGACTTTGATATTCAAATAAAGCTTGAAGGATGCCCTGTGACATCTCCGGCTGATAGGGCGTATATGAAGTATAGAACTCTTGTCTGCCTAATATTTCCTTTATTACTTTTGGTGTATAATGAGGGTAAATTCCTCCTCCTAAGAAGGGGGGCATGATTAACTTAGCGTTTTTCTCCTTCCTATTATCTATTAAGTTTTGGATCTCATACTCCGATAATGGTTCCTGTGGTAATGAGGTGAAACTATTAACGAATTTGACGTAGGGAGGTATGTCAGAGAATAGTTCCTCCGTATTAGCAAGACCTATTACTTTTAACATTTCGTTTATTTTAGATAAATTAGGCATCCACGGATGGAAGTCCAGCATAATGTTATAACCTCACTTTACGCTATTTAACGTTGTATTTCTATGAATACAACACCTCTCATTGAATTTGAGGAAAAGTTAGGGGCTAGTACTGGTGAATTTGCAGGTTGGACAATGCCTATGAGTTATAGAGGATATAAAGAGGAGCATATGGCAGTAAGGAACAATGTAGCACTTTTCGATATATCGCACATGGGAAGAATCATTATTGAGGGAAAAGAGGAAGAACTTCAATACCTTTTAGCTGGGCTTGTAGGAGAGAGTTCGTTAAGAATGTACGGTCCGAACGCGTTTCTCAATGATAAGGCGACTTTCTTAGACGATGTCATGGTGTATAAATTAGCAGAAAATAGATGGTTGATAGTGACAAATGCTGTAAATAGAGAAAAGGTAATTGATTGGATAAGAAGGAATTCCTCATTGAACGTGACAGATGCAACATTTGATTATTGCATGCTCGCCTTACAGGGTCCAAACAGTACGCGTCTAATTGGTAATGACGAAATGTCTCGATTACAATTTAAGGTTAATGTGAAAGTTTTTGGAGAAAATGTCTTTATTTTAAGCCGATCCGGATGGACGGGAGAGGATGGGTTTGAATTAATACTGAAACCCGATGCTGCCCATCAAGTAATGAGTAAAATGGTTCACGAGAAGGTGGAATTGGCAGGTTTAATAGCCAGAGACAGCTTAAGGCAAGAAATGGGTTTTGTGCTATATGGCGAGGATATAGATGAGTCTACAAACCCTGTAGAAGCTAGATACTGGCTTTATTCATTAGAAAAGGAATTTATAGGAAGAGAAGCGATACTATCGATTTTAACTTCTGGAGTCAGTAGGATTAGAGTGGGGTTTAAATTTGAAAGAAATGAAAAAATTGTTCCTAAAAAGGACGGCAGTATAACTGTAAGAGATAAGAAAATAGGTAAAATAACTAGCGCTACTTACTCTCCCTTTCTTAGCAGACCAATAGGAATGGGATATATCAACTCAACACATGCCTTGTTCGGACTTAAAGTTGAACATGAGCACAGGGGGAAGAAGTACGAAGTTAAAATCTCGGATTTCCCATTAATTAAGTGATAGTAATGAGTGACCAGGTTAAAGTCGGGAACTACGTTTTGCTTAAAGATCTATACTATACTGATTCTGACGAATATGTAAGAATTGAGGGGGATGTTGCAGTGGTAGGAATAACCGATTATGCACAAAAGAAGTTAAGGGATATAGTGGGGGTGGATTTGCCAGAAACTAATAGGAAAGTATCAAAGGGGGATCCTGTGGCCACAATCGAGTCAGTAAAGGCAGCTGCTGATATTCTCTCACCATTAAGTGGTGAGATGATCGAGGTTAATGACGAACTAAGGGCTTCACCAGAGATCATAAATCAAGATCCGTATAATAAGGGATGGCTTTTCAAACTTAAGATACTTAATTCTAACGAGATCTCCGAATTGTGGAAATGGGAGAAATATGCGGAAAAAATAAAAGGTGACTAAAACGGAAAACGTTCAATACATAGAATATGAAAGACCTGTTCTCCCTAAGATTTCCTTCATGATTATTGGAATTCCGGATGCGGGACTTGTAGGAGAAATAGCTACCGAATATCTTATAAGAACTCTAAATATGAAAGAAATAGGGGAGATCGACGTAAAGTCGAATTCTCTACTTGTTGTGAATGTAAATAACGGAATTTCAAAATCGCCTATTCGGGTATTTCATACCGGCAATATAGTTGCCGTCAACTCTTGGTCCCCAATTCCTCAAGAACTTATAATACCCATTACTGAAAAATTGTTGGAAACTTCGCAACTACTAGGTGTTACCGAAACTATTTCCATAACTGGATTACCAGTACAAAACAGGTTAGACATTCAGTCCCCCTCCCTCTACTGGATTGCTAGTAGTAAATTACTCGCTTCCTCCTTAGAGAAATTAGATAGTATAAAGAAATTCGATGAGGGATATATTGTAGGCCCATACGCAGGAATACTCCTTGAATCTAGAAGGAGAAACATTTCAAACCTTGTCATAACGGCCGAATCCTTTCTCGATTTACCAGATCCTGAGGCAGCAGCCGCTTCACTCAATTTCCTATCCTACTATACTGGCACGAAAATAGACGTAGAACAGCTATTAAAAGAAGCGGAGGACGTCAGGGCTAAAATAAAGGAATTAATGAGTCAAACTAGGAAGCAGATCGTTAACTATCAGCAAAGGCCATTTACTTATGCGTGATCGTTATGCCAGCTTATCGAGAGTTCTGGGATCCTGAAATTGAAATAAGATTGCTACTGCACAGAATGGAGGAAATGAGAAAATTAGCTGAGAGATTAAGGAATAACATGTTATATATCGAGGGAGAGGAACCACTCTACTCGTTTCATGAGACCGAAAAAGCCTACGTATTCATAGTGGATGCACCATATTCGAATACGTGTGATATTAGGGCTAAAATTGAGGATAGAAAACTTCTAATCAGTATAACCAAGGGAAATAACGTTTTATATAGGTTGATCTTATCTTTATCCTCCGATGCCGACACCTCTAAAATTGAGATTGATCGCGTAAAGTGGCTCATACGAATTGTAATTCCCAAAATTGAATAATCCTTATATATCGACTTTCAATAAGACTTCTTCAGAATATAAATACCTTTATAAACAGCGTTAAAGATAATATAAGCTAGATAAGGGAGCTATTTTGAGGAGTTCAGAACAGACCAAGGAACAGAGGGATATTGAGGCTAGAAAGGTTCAAAAATTGGGTTCATCTTCACTATTTGTTACATTACCGAAGAAATGGATTAACAAGTGGAATATTAAGCCTGGAGACAAAGTTATTGTTGAGGTCGATTCTAACGGGGTACTAAAACTTGTAGCGGAAAAAATAAAGACCGGCAGTGGCAAAAGAGCTGTTATTATAGACATTGACTCCTCAAAGCAAGACGTGGAAAATATTTTGTTATGCATGTATTCCTTAGGATATGATGAAATAATTCTAGAATCAAAAAAGCCACTATCGCAGGAAGAACTTGAAGAAATAATGGAGGCGATAAAACAGATTAGTGGATTAGAAATTACGGAAATGTTTGGAACCAAAATTAAAATCGAATGTTTACTTGACAGCGATAAAATCGGAGAAGATTCCCTCTTAAGGAGGATGTTAAATATTGTTGCTAAGCAAATAGAAGACGCGTTTAACTCTAAACAGGATGAAGTTTTATCTCTTGCAGAGGAAATGCATCGTATATACCTTATTTTTTCCCGAAGAATACTAGGGAAATCTAACTATACTGAGTCACAAAAAGTTAGAGATACGATACTCTACTCAACAGCCTCCTTACTATATCAGTTGTCTAACACTTCAATTCAAATAATTAATTATCTTGATGAACTAAAAGGACAAGACAAAGAGAGTATAAATCAACTAGTATCAAAGATTAATAATACATTAGATGAAATTGTAATGAGTCTAATATTTCCTAGCGTTAAGCGAATAAATAACGCAATAGAATTAGTTAGAGAAATCAAGGAAATAGCCAAAGAATATGTATCGAATAAACCATTCTATATTTTCCTCACAAATTTAACTTCTCTATTCGAGTTTCACGTGAGAAACTCCTCATGCGTCATGTACTTGGAGGAGTTCCCATGGATGGAGAAACTCATAACCTCAAATAGCTCCTAAGAGTGTGATAAGAAATGTCCGAGTTAAAAATAGAAAATTTAACAGTTGAAGTTGAAGGAAAGGTAATTTTGCGTAATGTGAACCTATCTGTAAAGCAGGGTGAGATACACGCGCTTATGGGTCCTAACGGTTCTGGGAAAACCAGTCTCTCATTAGCCATAATGGGACATCAGAAGTACAAGATAAGAGAGGGCAGAATCCTACTAGACGGTGAGGATATAACAAACCTTGAGCCGAATGAAAAAGTGAAGAGGGGACTATTTTTGGCTTTTCAAAACCCCGTTGAGATTGATAGCATAAAGCTTTCTACCCTACTAGTAGCGGAGTACAATGCTTTTTATGGAGAACGAACGACACCACTAGAGGTTCTAAATTACGTGAAATCCTCGGTAAAAAACGTAGGATTAACCGAATCTATATTAAACCGAGGAGTATTCCAAGGATTTAGCGGCGGGGAAAAGAAGCGGATTGAAATGGCACAGATGCTTCTTCTTAAACCCAAGATATCCATCCTTGATGAACCGGATTCTGGAGTAGATGTTGATGGCTTAAAAATTATAGCGGATGCGATAAACAAGCTAAAAGTTGAAAATAATACCGGATATATTATAATTACCCACTATAGAAGAATTCTGGATTACGTTAATCCAGACTTAGTTCACGTTTTAAATAAAGGAACGGTTGTAGCGTCTGGAGGAAAAGAGCTTGCCAGACTAATAGATGAGAAAGGATACGAAGCAGTAATAAAGAACTAAAGTATAATGTTTTTATAATCAACATGCTTAAAAGTTATCTTTAACATAGTTAAAGTAGTGATGCAGTGTGGAAGAGAAGCAGCTAGGCCTTGATCTCAAGGAAATAATTGAGGCGTCGTTAGACGCTAGAGATGAGAGAATTTCGTTACAGGAGTTCCATAGTAGAGTTGTTAATGCAGGTCTAAGAAGGGACGTAATAGAGGAGATATCGAGAACGAAAAGAGAACCTGAGTGGATGCTTAAGTTAAGGCTTAAAGGACTTGAACTTTTTGAAAAACTTCCTACCCCTAATTGGCTTCCTGACGTATTAGCCGGACTAGATATTTCATCGATGAACTTATACGTAAAGCCTAATACGGGAACAGCCAGGAACTGGGATGAGGTTCCTAACGAAATAAGAAACTACTATGATGAGTTAGGGATAATAAAGTCTGAACAGGATTATCTAGCTGGATTAGTAGCTCAATTTGAATCAGAACCAATATATGAGAATGTCAAGAAGGAACTAGAGAAAAAGGGAGTAATAATGCTATCAATGGAAAGCGCAGTTCAAAAATATCCAGATTTAGTTAAGGAGTATTACATGAGAATTTTCCCTCCATCGGATCATAAATTCGCCGCGTTGCACGCGGCTCTATCTAGTGGCGGAGTCTTTGTATATGTTCCTAAGAATGTGAGATTAGTAACGCCCATAGAGGGCTTCTTCGTAATAGGAACGCCTCAAGAAGCACAATTTGAACACACGTTAATAGTGGCAGATGAAAATTCTTCGATTCACTTTATAGAAGGTTGCAGTGCCCCTCGATTATCTAAGGATTCATTCCATGACGGGATGGTAGAGTTATATGCGAAAAGAAATGCTAGAATAAAGTTCACTACAATACAAAATTGGAGTAAAAACGTAATAAACTTTAATAACAAGAGGGCATGGGCTGACGAAAACGCGACAATTGAGTGGGTAGAAGGATCCTTAGGCGCGAAAGTAAGTTTAGTTTATCCATCTACAATTCTCAGAGGTGAAGGTGCAACCTCTACCAGTCTGGTTGTAACTATGGCAGGGAGTCCTGGAGATTGGAAAGATAGCGGTTCTAAGATGATCCATTCAGCGCCTAACACCAAATCTAAAGTAGTTAACAAGAATATAGGATTTAATGGAGGAGTTAACGTGTATAGAGGTCTAATAAGAGTGAATAAAGGGGCAACAGCAGCTAGGGCTTACGTTAAGTGTGACTCGTTAATGCTTGATGATATAACTAAGGCTTATACTTTTCCCCATAACGAGGTTATGGAGGAGGACGCAGACGTTGCGCACGAAGCACACACTTTAAGGATGAATGAAGAACAACTTTTCTATCTTAAGGTAAGAGGAATTGATGAAAAGGAAGCCACGTCTATGTTAGTACTAGGCTTTATTGATGATATCATGCGCGAGCTTCCGTTTGAGTACGCTACTATGTTAAATCAAGTGATAAAATTGGAACTAGAAAAATTAGGCGCTGTGGCTTAAAGGGGTTTTTTTTGGGAGTAATAGGAAAGGATTACTTTCTAGAAGGGGTAAAGAGATTCAAAACTAAAGACCAGCGATTTAAGCTATATGAGCTCTTTGAAAGAGTTCCATACCAGCTAATAAACGATAGTCCGACGACTAAACATTACACCGACTGGACACTATATGATAAGGCAGATCTTCACTTATTACCTTCTAGTGCAGAGGAGGTTAAGATAGGATACGAGAACGCTTACAGCAATGTTATACGTATAGTAAATGGCAGTGTAAGTGGGAATATACCTTATTTTGACGAACCTGATAATGCTTTTTTAAATGAACCATCTAAATTGGATTACTTAACACTGGCGTCGGCATATAAGATTAGAGTAACTAAACCAGGTATATACGCTATTTATAACATAAATAAAGAGAATAAGCTCTTATCCCCAATTAATGTAGAGCTTTCGCTGGAAAGTGGAAAAGCCGAAATAGTTTATATTAGTGATAGTGCTGGAGGCATGAATTCGGCTATAATAGGGGGAGAAGTAGGAAAAGGTGCAGAACTTGATGTAAGGATAGTTATCTCGGGAAACAACGGATTAGACTATCTAAGAAATAACCTGTTAATATATGGAAAATCGAATTTCAATATTTTTTCTACTGGAACAAGGATGTCACATGTAAAATGTTCGTTCTTTCTATACGATTGGGGAACTTCAAATTTTAGCGCTAGGGCTTTTAGTATAGAGGATAATAAGATTGACATAAGTATTGATACCACACATCTGGGGATCAACAGTCAAAGTAACGGCCTACTGAAGGGTGCGTCTGCGGAAAGAGGCTATACTTCAATAAGAGGAATTGCATCAATAACAGAGAAGGCCTTTGACTCCTCGACTTCAATTATAGGTCGTTCACTAATTCTCCATAACTCGGCAAAAGCCGTGGTAACCCCTATGCTTGAGGTGAAAACAGGGCGAGTAAGAGAAGCTAGACACTCCGCCTCAATATCTAGAGTAAATGACGAATACATCTTTTATCTTCAGAATAGGGGCTTCGCAAAGCATTATGCTGAAAGTCTTATAATTAGAGGATTCCTGATCGAGGATGCTGACATTGAAGAAGTGAAGCAGATAATTATGGAATCACTTACTAAAATAGGTTATTAATAATAAGTCCATTTATTTATACGTATATGTGAAAAATATTAGTAAAATCTTAAAAGGATGATCAACAAAATAATTCTCGCCGCTGTAGCTCAGCTCGGTAGAGCGCCGGCCTTGTAAGCCGGTGGTCGTGGGTTCAAACCCCACCGGCGGCTTATAATTATGTATGACAAAACATAATTATTACTCAAGCAACAACTTTAGCCATGGAGTCCATAATACTCTTCTCATTAATAGTAGTTATATTACTTATATTGCCTGTTGCGATAATAGTGTTTTACGGGTTCGCCGTATATCATTCTGTGTCAGCCTTTAGTAAAATGGTATATCGTTCTATCTCGCTTACTCTGGCTAGTTCGTTTTTAACCGGCGTTATAACTGTGGTTTTATTCACGCCACTGGCCTATTTCCTCTCAAGAACAAAAAGCTTCGCGTTGGATACTTTAGTAGACTTACCAGTATCTGTTCCTCATCCGATAATAGGTATAGGACTCCTTTTACTCGACAGTCCAGTGACGCCTATTGGTAGATTTTTGCTTTCAATAGGTATCAATTTCTTTGACACATTGACTGGTCTTATCGCTGCACTAATACTCGTCTCTGCTCCAATATACATAAGGAGTATCCAGACGTATTTTGAAGGCATTAACATAGATAGAGAAATATACGCGATGGGTTTAGGTCTTTCTAAATTTAAAATACTTTGGAAAATTATAGTACCAACTTCAATTCGTCAAATAGTTAGTTCGTGCTTAATATCGGTTGGAAGGGCCATGAGCGAGTTTGGATCTATTGCTATTGTTGCGTTTTACATAATTTCACCACCATTTAAAGGTACCGAACCTGCTTCAATATTAATCTATGAAGATTACGGGTATTATGGTCCTGAAATAGCGGTAACGATCTCCGCATTACTTATCATCGTAGCAATTCCGATAATGATTACAGCGAGAATAATAACCAGGTGACTTACTTCTTCATATCTAAGCAGATATTCAAGCTTAGAACCTTTATAATCATGTCTGTATTCTATAAGAGTCTTAAGTGTAGTGCAAGGATGGGAGATTTAGGCTAGCTAAGCGAAAAGGACTTCTATGTGAAAAGCGTTTCGTTAGGAATACCTTAAGCTTAAATCCGACTCTTCCTCTTCATACTTTGGTATCCCCCACGCAATTAGTGGGCTTAGTTTTTTTATATTTTTACCCAACTAGTAATTAGGTGCCGCCGTAGCTCAGCCTGGTTAGAGCGCCGGACTCATACGGTTACTAGGCTGAGTTATCCGGTTATCCGGGGTTCAAATCCCCGCGGCGGCATTAAATATTAATTGATTCGAGGTTAGCTAATTATAAATCAGGGTATACTCTTCTCTAGCGTTTATTTACGATTTAATTTAAATATTTCCCTTGTCTCATTCTACATTATGCGATTTACGGTCGTCATTTCAATAATTCTAGTAATAATTGCTACATTAGGTGGATTATTCTTAGCTGAAGATTTAAGTATAAAAGTAACGATATCGCCGATAGGCTACTTATACTACTTTACTCAACCGCCATATCTTATTTTTAACGTTAGTATTGTAAACGGTTTATTACCTTTCGGTGGTACCATAAATATATGCTCCTTTCAGTTTTACAAGGTAGTAAATACTACTACGTTTCATATATCATCTTATTCAAAATATCATACCATAGTATGGATAAAGTATCCTAAGTTTGTGTACTCATATATTACAACTCTTATAAAGGCGAGAGGTACAGGGATGTATAGTTGGTCTTATAATAGCGTTCCAATAACTGTATCATACGGTCCTATACCTACGTTTTCAGTAATTTCCTCTCCGTCTAACCCTGCTGTTTCTCCAATCTTACAACAATTAGGAATAATGAATAAATCGTCTCTAATTACGTTAATAGTCTCACTTCAAATCAATAATTATACGTATTATGCAACTCATAATTATCGAATGGCGGTTTATGTAAAAACTCCTGAATTAACTCAAGTTTTCTCATCATCAGTCAGTAATATGAAAAGTAACAGCGTGTTATTTTTACCGAATAGTTCAGTAGTAATAGTATCTTTGATAGGAAGCAATACGTTTAATTCTACGTATTACATTTCTTTCGTTTAACTGTCTCTCTATGGATCAAAAGTATAGTTTCATATATATTTTTCAAATGGTAAGTCTTACTTATGCGAACATTAAGCGTTAAGTTGTCAGAAGAATTAGCTGAAAAGCTAGACGTATACGTTATGAATAAAGGTATAAGTAGGAGTTCTGCAATAAGAGATGCTATACTTCAATATATTAAGGAGGGCAGTTAAGAGTTTCTATGAGACTCTCCGATATCATAAAGGATCAAAAGTATAAGACTATACTATATTACGCGGAGACTGAGGCTGAACTTCTTGGGAGTAAATTTGTAATAATCGGTGCGTTAGATACTGAGTTTATCGTTAGGCTCAATCCGTACACCTCGGAAATAGAGAAAGTATACGAGAGGCGGCCTTTATCTGATAATCAAAAAGCTAGTAAGGGGAAGATAATAACTACAATAGTTAATGGAAACGAGATGTGGGCTATATATGAACTCGACACTTTGCCAGATATACCTGGAGAACTCATTAAGTACGTAATGGTGGATAAGGGTGAGCTTGAGGAAATTCTCGATTAATGATCGAGTTTCTGACGCTCTTATTAGCGATATCATGAAATTTTCCAGGTATTTAGGGAGAGAACTGAGGAAGAAAATCTTCGTCATAGATACTGCGAAAGCAAAACAAAATCAAGTAAGCGCAGAACATATCAAGGGTATACTAGCAAGGGTCGGCATTACAATACCAGAGAAAGTTTTTAATGAAATGAAAGATGAGATTGAGGGGAATTTTAATGCATTAGTATGGAGCAAGGGAAATCACATTATCATAAAACCATATGCAGATCTATCTGCTGTCATATACACACTAAACGAATTATGTAAACATAACATGTTATTAGATATATATATATGTGATAATTTCAGATATAGTGATTTAATCGAGTTATTTAAACAAAAAAATATACATATAAGTAACAAAATTCGATTACGTTTACATACGTTAGATGCTCATTTTTTAGGAAACTTAAGAGAATATCAAATTCAAGCCTTAGAACGCTGGAAGGCTAACGGTTCAAGGGGCGTAATATCTTTGCCAACGGGAACGGGTAAAACCATAATAGGGGCTGCAGCTATTAGCGAACTGAATATACCTACTGTTATTATTGGTTATACTTTAGAGCAACTTAGACAATGGGAGAATTTGCTCAGGCAACATCTAGGAGGTCAGTATGTTTTCGGATATCTTTACGGGAGAAGCAAAACCTTAGGCGATATTGTTTTAGCGACATATCAAAGCGCATTTAGGAACTTTATGCTTCTAAAAGATTATCCCTTTCTTATCGTTGACGAAGTTCATCATTTGCCGGCGGAGAAGTTTCGATTCATAGCCACAAACGCCCTTGCTCCATTTAGATTAGGACTGTCTGCAACGCCCTTCAGAGATGATGGAATGCATACATTTCTTTTTGAGATAATGGGTGGTTTAGTATATTATAAAGATCCAGAAGAACTTAAGGATTATTTAGCTCATTACGAGAGTAAAACAATCAAGATTTCACTAACCGAAGAAGAACGTATTCGTTATCTAGCCCTTCTAAAGGAGATTAGAGAAGCAAGTAAGGGCAGGACTCTGGGAAAATTACTTCAAGATGCAAGGAAAAAAGACCCTTCTGCCATTTACGCTTTAAAAATTAGTACAGAAATCAGGGAATTCGTAGGTTTGGTTAGAAAAAAACAGGACCTATGCAAGCTCATACTTCAGGAGGAATTGGAAAGAGGTAGTAAAGTAATCATATTTACTCAATACGTTGACCATGCAAGAAGATTATCCGAACTTTTAAACGTGGATTATATAACTGGCAAAACGTCACGAAAAGAAAGGGAAAAAAGGCTAGAGAAGTTCAGACAGGCTAAGAGCGCAGGAATTATACTTACAACTATTGGAGATGAAGGACTTGATATACCTGACGTAAATGTAGGAATAATTGTTTCAGGAACTAGTTCTAAGAGGCAGTATGTTCAGCGACTTGGACGAGTAATCAGGAAAAATGGAGATAAAAGAGCGATATTATACGAACTTATAGCTAAAGGGACGTTCGAAGAATATCAGGCTAAAAAAAGAAAAAGGGTCTCTCTAGACGAAATGTTTTACTTCGGAGATTAAGTATGTATTAATATCATAACAGTATCCGTTAAATATCGATTCGAAAGTTTTTTATAGAAGTGTTCCTAGATGTTTTTAGACGGTGATTTGGAATGTCGGCTGGTGGAATACCTGTTCTCCTTCTTAAAGAGGGTACATCAAGAAACACAGGAAGGGATGCAATAAAGAATAACATAGTAGCTGCATCTACATTAGCTGAAATGTTAAGAACAAGTCTAGGTCCAAAAGGATTAGACAAGATGTTAATTGATAGTTTTGGAGATGTAACAATTACTAATGACGGTGCAACAATAGTAAAAGAGATGGAAATCCAACATCCTGCAGCTAAGCTCCTGGTGGAAACAGCCAAGGCTACAGACGCAGAAGTTGGAGACGGTACTACAACTTCCGTAGTATTAGCGGGGTTACTTCTTCAGAAAGCAGAGTCTTTATTGGATCAGAATATACACCCAACAATAATTATAGAAGGCTACAAGAAAGCTCAAGCTAAATCCCTAGAGCTTTTAAGGCAAATAGCAACAAAAGTTGATATATCTGATCTAAATTCGCCAACTACTAGGGTAGAGTTAAAGAAGGTACTTTACACTACAATGGCAAGTAAGTTTATGGCAGGGGAAGGAGTATCGTTTGATAAGTTAATGGACATTATGGTTGATGCTGTAGTTACTGTCGCAGATCCTATGCCAACTGGAGGATTTAATGTAAGTCTGGATAATGTAAAGATTGACAAGAAAAAAGGCGGTACAATAGAAGATTCCATGCTAATTCATGGGTTGGTATTAGATAAGGAAGTAGTTCATCCTGGAATGCCGAGGAGAGTGGAAAAAGCTAAAATAGCGGTTTTGGACGCTGCTTTAGAGGTCGAAAAGCCCGAAATCAGTGCAAAAATCAGTATAACAAGTCCTGAGCAAATAAAGGCGTTCCTGGATGAGGAGGCTAACTACCTCAAGAAGATGGTAGATAAATTAGCCTCAATAGGGGCAAATGTTGTTGTTTGCCAGAAGGGAATCGACGATGTCGCGCAACACTTTCTCGCAAAGAAGGGGATTCTTGCCGTTAGAAGAGTTAAGAGAAGCGATATCGAGAAACTAGAAAGAGCATTAGGCGCTAAGATAATAAGCAGCATTGAAAACGCTACTGCTGAGGATCTAGGTTATGCAGAATTGGTCGAGGAAAGAAAGGTGGGCAATGACAAGATGGTGTTTATCGAAGGAGCAAAGAATCCGAAGGCAGTTAACATTTTAATTAGGGGATCTAACGACATGGCACTTGATGAGGCTGAGAGGAGTATAAATGACGGACTCCACTCACTGAGAAACATATTAAGAGATCCATATACATTGCCTGGAGGAGGTGCGACTGAGGTCGAACTTGCCACCAGATTAAGAGAGTACGCGAAATCCGTTGGCGGAAAGGAACAACTTGCTATAGAGGCCTATGCAGACGCTCTGGAGGAGATAGCGAACGTTCTTATCGAAACTGCAGGTCTCGACTCTATCTCAACTTTGATGGAGCTTAGGAGCAAGCATGCTTCAGGTCACGTTAATGCAGGTGTAGATGTGATAAACGGGAAGATAATGGACGATATGTATAAGATAAATGTTGTCGATGCGATAAGGGTTAAGGAACAAGTAATAAAGGGTGCTACAGAAGCGGCTACTGCTATAATGAAAATTGACGATATAATTGCAGCGGCTCCTCCAAAAGCAGGCGAAAAGAAAGGAGGTAGCGAAGGTCCTGAAGGAATGCCCGGCGCAGGAATGGGAGGACTAGACTAATAATATACTTTTTTACTTTTTATTGTATTAATATTCTACTATTTCCCATAGTTTCGTTATATTCGTCAAATCCTTTAAGTTCCTCTTTCAATTTCCTTGCAGTGGAAACTATTTCAGGATCGGAATAAGATTCTTCAATAGCGTCTAATAGTTTTGTAGCAGTGTCCGTACCTATTACTAATACTAATTCTATGAAGTCAGGACTATTCAGGTACTCTATTAAATTTTTTGGATTACCACCAAAAGAGGAAAATTTATACTTACTTTCAGCTTTGCTTAATAGCTTCCTTGCCTCATCTATTTTCTTTTGATCAAGTGCACTAGGTTTGAGGACTCTAGTTACTATATGACGGAGGAAATCCAGTTGTGACAATTTTACTCCTAATTAAGGATAACAGGAACGGAGTTATTTAAGCAGATCGCTAAATTAGACATGTTATACTATTATGAGGAAAACGGCTCTTTCATAAACATACGCCCATTGCTTGGGGGGTTTTGAAATAGTCCTAATGAAAATGAAATTTTTCTAATTGTTTTACCGCGGTGAGGCTTCAGATAATGAAGGGTGGTTGTTCACATGTCCATTGTGAATTCACTTTATTTTATTAGTTTGAAATCAACCAATTCATTATGAACTCGATAATACTGAATTATGGACGAGTAGAGATATAATACTATGGAACAAATTGAGGTAACAACCCTTACGGAATATGATATTACGTTCCAGCTTGCGCCACCTTCTAGAGGAGGCATTGTTAAACAACTCATTCGAGGAGAGAGGAAAGCTCTTGAGGAGATGATTCAAAGGAGTGGGAAGAAGGTTAAGAGGAAAGGGTACTCCGGGTACCGCATTTCTTAAGGCCTTCATGATCTTGATGAAGGGTGGGAGAAAGGTCTATGGGCTCTTCTACGTCAACATGAAACTACTTGTCTTGTATAAGGAGGGTAAGAGGGTTAAAATGCGTATAGAGTCGCTATATACTTCGCCTCTAATATAGCTATGGGAACAGTGGGTCCAGAAACACACATAAACGTAGCAATCCTTGACGTTCTTACCCTTGGACAACTTGGACCTCTTCACGACTAAACTCTGGTAGGGACTCACTATCCTCACCTCCTCTGCTTCATGTTTCCCCCGTCGAAGAAGTACCATCAAAGGAAACTTTCCTTAATTTTACGCAATTAGCGTTAACTGGTGCAAAACGGTATAATTTGAATTGAAAGCTTCAATTGCTTGCTACTTAATATTCTAGAGCTCCCAGATTTCACGAAATTTATATCATAAGAAGTGAAGAAAGTATGTGAAAACTTTTTAGAACTAAATTAATTTCAAAATTCTAACTTAACTCTAATTAGTAACTCTAACTGTCATCTTTTAGGGAATCTATTTTTCTTGCGAGTTCTACATCGAGGTCTGAAAGAGCATTAATATCATGAGTAAAAAGTGAAATAACGACTTTACTATAGTAAACGCATATGTCTGGATGATGATCCATTGCATTGGCTATAGGAACTATTTTACTCACAAATTGTATTGCCTGAGTAAAATCACTGAAGTTATATTCCTTCGTTAATGTTCCACTTTTAAAACTCCATCCCTTTGATTGATTTACAAAAGCCTGAACTTCTCCCTCTGTTAACTTCTTCAAGAATATCACCAGTAATTTTTATCTTAAATTTCTTGATATTTATAACTGGTGTTTGTTTTCAGGAACGTGATTGCCATTTAGTTAACATATTATATGTATAACTAAGTGCGTTAAAATAGCTGTCTGGATCACCGACGTTAAGCCACTTTTCATCTTCAAGCAATAAACCTAGAATTTCGCCCCCGTTATCTATAATACCTTTTATACCGTAAGTTAACTCGAGTTCTCCAGAGTACTCTACATTCCTCAAGGCATTAAATATTTTACTTGAGAAAATATAAACTGCTGATATTGCGATATCGCTCTTTGGATTCATCGGTTTTTCTTCTGCTTCTATTACTTGAACAAATCTATGATTCATGAATATCCCTCTATCTTTAACTGATACAATTCCGTATCTTTGCGGATTATTCACTTTTCTTAACAGTAAGACGCCATCTGGAGAGTTCTGTTCAAACACTTCTTTTGCCTCATTATATCCTCCGGTTAGAATTCCATCATCCGCGTGAACGAAAAAAGGCTCATTATTTGTAAAATCCTCGGCTCTCATTATTGCATCTCCAAAACCTCTAGGAACGCTTTGGACCACGAATTGGAAATTCCTCTCGAAAAGGTAGTCCATTAAAAGTCTGCCATGAGAACCCACTACCAGGCAAAACTTCTTTACGCCAATATCTATTAACGCGTTTGATATAAGATCTATTATTGGACGCATTACTTTTTTGCCTTCCTCATTTCTAAATAACGGCAAAAGCGCTTTTGGCATAACGGAAGATATATACTTCATTCTACTACCCTTTCCAGCGGCTGTTATTACAGCCCTTTCTATCTTCACGACATATCGAGAAGACTTTTAGTTTAATCCCTTTAAACATTATTATCAATGATGCTACAGTAATTTTACTAATAATGAGATAATCTCCAAAAGATGGTAAAATCTCGTTAGCGAGAGTAAAAATTAGCTAAGTTTCCAACTTAGTGGGAAGAGGATGAAACTATCCTCTTAAGAGAAAAGGACTAAACGAGTTTTCCATATGTCGTAATATCCTCCATGTTATCGAGTGAGAAGAAATGATGACATTAAAGTTTAACTGAGGGATTTTTAATTTGATGTGACGCTTATAGTAAAGGCGGGTGAGTCCTCGCTAATAAACTAATACTGGAGGCGTTCAAGTTTACTCCTGATCCAAGGACGGTGTACAATGTAGAATAAATGTTATTTACTTTATTAACTAAGCATTAGTATATAGGAATAATTCATTTTGCAACGCATAATTAGGACGATAGCACAGGGAAATTACGAGAACTAAAATTCCACTATTAACTTCCTAAGCTTAAAAATATTCGGTTCTTCTCGTGCTAACTTTTGACTTATCACGCTTAAAACCTCTTTTTACCCTAGATTCTTGAGAAGTCTTTGATTACTTGTGAGCGGGCTCAATAAACTTACCTTACATCAACTCTCTACTCGTAATTAAGCGGATTTAATTCTAGGCACACGCGTTTTATAACTTTTTTAGATTATTTAGTTATTCTATTAATTACGCATTGGATATTGTGTCATGCTTGAAGCGTATGGAAACGCCGGATTGAATAACCTTTATACTCTTAATACTGTAAAATAAATGAGAAATATGGACCAAATTACAACTGAGGAAATGCGTATCTTAGAGATAAATTCTGAAGCACTTGGAATTTCTACCATTCAACTTATGGAAAATGCAGGTAAAGCTGTCGCTAATAAAATATTAGAAAAAGTACGCACTGGAAAGGCTTACATATTTGTGGGGCATGGCGGAAAAGGAGGGGACGGTTTGGCAGCTGCGCGACACTTAGATTCTTATGGATTTGACGTTACTATTCTGCTTTTTGGGGAAATTAAACACCCCGCGGCTACTGTTAACCTGAATATAATTAGGGAACTTGATACAGTAAGGCTGGTTGAAGTTAAGGACGTTTCGGAACTTTCTCCAGTTCATGGGGACGTAATAGTAGACGCTCTATTAGGTACAGGATTTTCAGGAAAGCCTAGAGAGCCATTCAGAACTGGAATAGACATATTCAATAAATCGAAAGGATATAAAGTGTCAATAGATATTCCTTCAGGTGTTAATCCAGATACTGGGGAAAATTACGGCGATCACGTCATTCCAGACCTAGTAGTTACTTTTCATAAGATGAAAAGAGGGCTTATCGGAATTAGTAATGTTATAGTTGAAAGTATCGGCATACCAAAAGAAGCAGAATTGTTCACAGGTCCTGGCGAGTTAATGGTTAGAATGAAACCACGACCTATGTTAACAAAAAAAGGCGATTGGGGAAGATTACTTATAATTGGAGGAAGTGAAACCTTCTCTGGAGCTCCAACCCTGGCAGCACTCGGTGCTCTAAGGACAGGAATCGATTTAGTTTACGTGGCAGCTCCCGAGGAAACAGCAAAGATAATTGCAGGCTATTCACCAGATCTTATTACGATAAAGTTAAGCGGATCCCATTTAAACGAAGACAATATAGAACAATTATTAGATTTTATAAAAAAATCAAATGTAATAATATTGGGGCCAGGCCTAGGAACGCATGAGGAAACGGCTAAGGCAGTACACAACTTGATCGAAATATTAAAGGATGAGAATAAAAGGGCAATTATTGATGCAGACGCTCTTAAGCTCTACGCCAGAAATAAGTTGTATTCTCAGGTCGTTATAACTCCTCATTCAAGGGAATTCGAAATCTTCTTCGGAACAGTCCTTCCTAGTGAGATAAAAGAGAGAGTAAATGCTGTAACTAACTGCGCTAAACAATGTGAATGCACAGTTGTCGCCAAAGGGTATTATGATGTGATAAGCGACGGTAGCAGAGTAAAGCTTAACAAAACTGGACAACCAGGAATGGCAGTAGGCGGTACAGGTGATATATTAACAGGTATAATTGGCGCGTTACTAACTAGGCATCTCCCATTTGAAGCTTCAACAATGGGGACATTCATTAACGGTTTAGCTGGAAGTCTAGCTTATGAAGAATTAAGGGAAAGAATATCAGCTACAGATGTAATTGCGAGGATCCCTAAAGTTTTAATCGATCCGCTTGATGCCTATAAGAAACGAGTATACAGAAGAGTGATATGAAGTCTAGCCTATAGCATTAGGCTATCTTTAACCTGAAAACGTAACTTGTTGGTTAATCATTCTTAATCGTATTTATAGGGGATTCTATAGGGATGACGGCTCAATCCCTGCTTCATGCAGATCTCTCACAGCGACACTTTATCTTGTTCGGTGATTCAAAGGGAGCGGAAGACCCGCAGGGATGGACAGTCCTTTATAGAAACGTTTTTGTTTTTATATCAAAATTTTCTTACACCTGGGCCGCAAGAGCGGGGTCAGTACCATCGGGACTGGAGGATTTAAGCCTGTGGAGAGAAAACCCTCCGTAACCCCTCTTCCGGGCGGCATTACAGAACGGTTCCGCTCGGTGGAACCTTCGCTAACGATGAAGGGGTAACGAGGTCTCTCTGAGAGACGGACATCTCCATCGTAAGACAGAGAGGCTCCGATCGCAAGCGAGTAGTTGATTGCGTTCTTCACCGCTTTCAGCATTAGTTTTCGAGGAACGATCCTTAAAGAAGAGAGAATTCAACCCTATTGTCTGAGGTAATTAGGAATTATAATAAGAGTAGAAAAACTTCTATATATTAACGCAGAACTCTATACGATGTATGGAATAATATAAATGATAACGAGTATAATAGTAATAGCTAGTGCTATTGCTAACATAATTTTTGTAATATTCTTTGATGAACCGAATATTATTGGAATAGGGCCGATGAAGATTATTCCTCCCGCTTCAGTTTTTCTTTCAGTCTCTTCTTGTCTGTCCACACTTTTTTTCGAAGCATGAAAGAACTCGTAAAATGTGCCCACTAGGATCACGAGAAAACCTACTATAAACAGGAGAATCCCTATTCCGATTAGTAAATCCCCTATCATAAGTTAAGTTCTATCCTTAAACGAAATAAATACTTAAGTAAACCTTCTAGGATCACCTCCTATTAATTCCCTGAGCACTACTGTTGCATACATTCCTCTTTCCAACCAAAACGTCAGAACGTTATTTGTGATGTTTATTTCATTAATTCTCATTAATAATTTTCTCTCAACTTTATTGACTCTAACCTTTATTTCAGATATATTAAAAGAATTTTTCTCTATTCCTTCGTCAATATAGATTTGTTTACATAAATCGTCACAGTCGTAAAAATTTGTAGGGAGTGTTAATACGGTATTCAGATCCTCTACTTTACGTTCTTGTAGATGATAAGAAATAAGTCTGTTCATAAGGTAAGATTGATAGGCCTCAACGTAAAACTTAAGCGGAATTATACTACTCTTTATTGCACTATAGCAAGAATATGTATGAATGAAGTTTTTCAATATCACCCTTTCTTGATTTAAATATGCAGGACAGTTAATAAGTGCTTCCTCGTATTTCCCTCGATCTATTAAATTTCTGAATCTTATTGACTCTTTACTCTCTCCTACAAAAGGTCTTCCTAATATAGCATACATCGCGTCGCACCAGTCTCTCTTTATTAAGAAATAACCTATTATATGGGTATTAGGTCTCCTTGAACCAAACCGCTGATATCCATAGAACGCAGGCAAATATGGATCTAGCCTAACCTCTTTTACTCTTAGGGCTATGTCCTCCCCAACTAATGTTATTCTAAATAGGTTACCTGTATGATTAAGCCTAGCGTTAGTAAACCCCTTAAGCTCCAACTCAGTTTTTTCGTTACTCAAAATTATGGGTTTTTTAGTTTCAATTAAACTCGCATCAGTGTAAACCAGTTGATATGTTTCAGCATTAGCGTCCTTCATTCCTAAGTAATTTAACCTAATTTTCAGACTAGACTGTATACTCCTTATCACTGAAAAGTGGTCTATTCCTCTTTTTTTAAGTAGAAAAACCGCATATTTTCCTTCACTCTCTCCTAACCATCTGGAAACAGGTACATTGTCAACTATTTCCTCCACAATAAATCCTTCGGGCCTCGGTATTGATACATCAGCAGGCTTCCAGTCATATTTTTTATACTCCATACCGACTACAAGGTCTACGGGGTCTATAGTAATTTCAAATCACCTGTTACCTTATCTATGAGGAAATCTGGAGAAGGACCGAATGATACGCAGGTTATTGTACCTGGAGTTATCTGCGTTTTACCTGCGTCTTCCACAACCGAGTATGGTATTCTCTCATTTTTAGCGATATCTACCCTGGACAACAGTTCATTTAGATCTGGAACTTTTACCACAATTTTTGGTTGTCCCTCATTTAACCATACATTGAGCCACTCCTTCCACTCCTTATTACTTGAATTTATTATTTTTAAAACATTCATAACTGCTCCATGTGCAACTTGCGCTGCTATTTTACCCTTACCTATCTTTAGATCAGTCCTAACAGCAATAGCCATCTTCATTATTCTATGGTTAAGTTTTATATACCTAAAAATACATGGTTACGATGATTGTGATGAGCTCAGTAAGACTGAGTATAAAAGAGGAAGCGGAGGTACCAATTTGCTCGAGCTGTAGTAAGCCAATACATCCCAAGGAAAAAGGGGTCTTATTCTACTGCCCTAACTGCGGAGAAGTACAGATATGGCGGTGTAACATGTGTAGGAAACAAGGAGTAGTGTATAAATGCCCTAACTGCGGTTTTGAAGGCGTATAAAAATGGCAAATGTACTAGTAACGATAAGAATAGCACCCGAAAGCGATAAGGTCGATCTCGACGACGTGCTAAATGAAATAAGGGGGAAATTGCCAAAAGAGTACTCTATAGTAAGCTCGGAAAAACAACCAATAGCCTTCGGTATTGAGGCGTTAGTTGTAAATGTGGTCATGCCAGAGAATACGGAAGGAGGAACAGACGTTCTAGAGGAACTATTAATGGGAGTTCAGGGTGTAGGCGGCGTAGAGGTAGAGAATGTAAGCAGGCTCGGGTTCTAAAAAGGTTAATAGAGAACAATTGAAAAGCAAACTTATTTATACTCGGAGCTATATCGGTTTTATTGATATGCCGCGGTAGTATAGCCCGGTCAAGTATGCGGGCCTTTCGAGCACTGCGGGGATAGCCCGTGACCCGGGTTCAAATCCCGGCCGCGGCATTATACTTCCATGAGTAGTTTTTCAGAAGTGCAGTGCTGTTTCGCCAATTTTACTAAAAATGAGATATTTTCCAGTCTTGTTTCGCCAATTTTACTAAAAATGATACAATTTCTAAAACAAGGGAAAATCTCGTTCTGAAGAGTCGAAATTAGCTAAATTTCCGTAAAAGTTGAGAAAAGATCGACTTTTATCTCAGTAGAAGGTGTGTAACCTAGTTTTTACACGTATAGTAATACCTTGTGTATAGTATTATCAAGTGGGTAGAAATGAGGACGTTAAAGTTTAAGCGAGGGACTTCCCAGATTTTGATATGCGGAAACCAAAGCCAAGGTATAAGTCCCTCGCTAATGAATTAGTAGAGGAAGCGTTTAAGAAGATTTCCTCTAATCCCCGCGACGTTATCAAGAGGAGTAAATCTCTCCTCTTGGGGAATAGAGGAAAGGATTACATTTCCCTTGTAAGACAAGGGAAAAAGCTAGGGGAACTCTTGGGTAAAACCTTCGAGTTCTGGGAGCTGTGTACAATTTTCGCGAATGAGAACATCGTGCTGGGATTTGACGAGACCTTCCTGAGGGTGGGAGAGAAGGAAGCAGAGAGAGTGGGGGACAAACTCTTCTCGGGAAAGGCCAAGGTTAGATCCGCAGATCTCTTGTCTCCCGTGAGATGTAACGTGGTTACCCAATTCGCGGTTAAAGGGGATCAAAAGCCCTCCGAGTTCCTTGAAGAGTTCGTCAACAAGGCTGTACAGCGCGACAGCTTGAGTTACGTTGTTGCCGACGCTGGATTCCTCAACCTCGAGATCCTCAAGGAGTTACCCGCAAAGGCCGTGATCAGAGGGAAAACTAACTTAAAGGGAGTCAAGGAACTCTTTGCTCAGTCCCTTACCGTGAAGTACTACACGGTTGAGGACAGAACTTACGTTGCCCACAGAAAGTTAGAGTACAAGGGACTCTACTATTACGACGTGATTTACGTGAAGCACAAGGGGAAACCAACGCACTTCGTTTTCGTCTCAAACGTTGAGGGAGATCCCTACGAGTTGGCCGAGACCTACAGGTTGAGGTATAGAGGAGGGGTTCAAGACGAGGAAAGCGAGGATAGAACTCATAAGGAGGTTGCGCAACAAGCTCTACCTCTACCTGATCTACGCGCTCCTCGACACTTCCTGGAACTTGTACCTCTTCCTCTCGTTTAACTTCAAAGCACCGGGAGAGAAGCCCCTCGCGTTTGACCAGTTCGTCAATCTCCTCTAGGCGTTTTCAAGCTAGAGGGTGGACTATGTACCTCGTTTTGAACACGTAAAATAAATTCAGAACTTCTTGTGTTTGTTACTATTAACTTGCAAAATATACCAGATTTTGACTAAACATATGATATTGTTACGCCTCTTGAGTTAACTTAATCCTATATTTTTATACACTAATTACTCTAATAATATCTTACAATCATGAGATTTTTTGGCGAAACAAGACTGGATATTTTCTAAAATATGGGAAAATCTCGCTCAAGAGAGTAGAAGTTAGCAAAATTTCCGTTAAAGTGGAGAAAGGATCGACTTTTATCTCAGTAGAAGGTATGTAATCAAGTTTTTACACGTATAGGGGGCCGTTCATATATCCGTTACGAATTCAGTTTATTTAAGAAAATCAAATAAATTTAATTGAGTGTTATTGTTTAGACTAGGTAGGAATTCTCACTCAACAATTTGGAAGTGTTCTCAATGCAGTCATCTTATTCGATAAGTTGTATGAAATTATTACTTGATTAGGTATGCCATCTTTAAACGGTAATTAACCTCGTTAACCAATTTAGTGTGGAAGGTATAGGGTTATAGGGTGGTTAAGTAGTGGCTTACTGAACATTGCTTACAAGGTGATTTACTGGGTGCATAGCGGTGTTAAACGAGGCATATTTTAGGTAAGTACAGTATATCGCATTTATGATATAATTTTACATATACATATCGAATAAGACGACTGGATGAGAACACTCCCGATAAGATTAATGTGTCAGCGTAACTCTGATTCATCATTTATCATTTCAGTTCAGATTCATCATCATTTGAATTTTTTCCATATAGTAGATATTAAATGGAATATTAGTTAACCTTAACATAATGTCTCTTGATCAAAGTATTAAGTTTAATCATCTAAAACTTAATTATGGATAGCTATAACGCAGTTATTTTACCCACTGAAATAAAGAGAGGTGAAGGTCCTCTATCGCATCTTACCTTTGCAGTAAAGGACGTTATACATATTAAAGGACTTAAGACCACAGCATGTTCGAGGATTTTATCAAATTATATAGCAAATTCAGATTCATACATTGTAGATTTAATTTTAAATAAAGGAGGAGAAATAATAGGCAAAACTAATACCCATGAATTTGCCATCGGAGCCACTAATACCTCATCAACTTTTGGCCCAGTTAAGAACCCTAATGATGTGGAGAGAATCTCCGGAGGTTCGAGTGGTGGATCTGCAGTAGCTGTCAAAGCGAAAATCGCTGATGTAGGAATAGGGACAGATACTGGGGGTTCAGTGAGAATACCTTCAGCATTATGCGGAACAATAGGATTTAAGCCAACAACCGGTATTATACCTATACACGATATAATACCATTCAGTAGAACTCTTGATACTATAGGTTTCATCTCACGAGTATCTAGTGATATAAAAGTTGTTATTAGTAATATCGTTAAAGAAAACGTAAATTTCAGGAAGAAAAAAAGCGAGACATTAAGGAAGTTAACAGTACTTCCAATGATGTTTGATTCCTCGAAAACTTCAGAAATTGTTCTCAAAAGGGCAAGTGAAATATTTAACATTATTGAAGAAAAAGTTATTCAAGAGGATATTCTAGTCTCATTAAGGAGAATAAGAAGGATTATTGCGTCATACGAAGGGGCGAAATTTCATGAGAGATGGCTAAAGACTATGAGCGACAAATATTTCCCCGATGTAAGAGATGCTCTCCTAGATGGCCTGAATATAACACAGGAAGAGTACAATGCGACTTTTAGAGAGCTAGTTTACTACAAGAAGATATTCGAAGGCGTTATGTCCAGTGTTGACTATATAATAAGTCCTACAGTTCCTATAACTGCTCCTAAAATAAGTGATGTTATAGGCCATGAAAAAGAATATAGACGCATTTTAGTTTCTAACACAGAAATAGCTAATATACTAGGTCTCCCGTCTATTTCTGTCCCGGTAGGTATACTCGACGGTTTACCAGTAGGATTAATGATTACAGGAAAGCAATTCAGCGACTTGGAGATCTTAGATATTGCTGTATTCTTAGAATAGAATAGTTATTTTATCTTTGCACCAGTATAACTACCCATGGCAGAATCGAACAGGATAAAATATCTTAAAGGGACAACAACAGTAGGTTTAAAGGTTAAAAAGGCGGTAATATTAGCAGCTGATAGAAGGGCGAGTGCAGGGAATTACGTAGCACATAAGTACGTAAGAAAAGTAGTATATATTACGGACAAAATAGGTATGACGACAGCAGGAGGAGTTGCAGATATACAGTTTCTCTATGATTATATGAAAAACATCTATCATTTCAACCAGATCTCTGGCATGCCTATAACAGTACGATCAATAGCAACCTACTTGGCTAACGTTCTTTCATTTTCAAAATATTTTCCTTATCTAGTTCAATTACTTATTGGGGGCTATGACCAGGAGGGACCCCATCTTTTTAACTTAGACTATCTCGGCGATTTTACGGAAGAGAAGTACGTGGCCACCGGTTCTGGCTCGCCAGTAGCTATGGGCGTTCTTGAGGATAATTACTCAGAAGAGTTAGAACCTGAGCAAGCTATACATGTTGCAAGAAGGGCAATAACGTCAGCAATAAAACGTGATTCGTATACAGGTACATCGGTCATTGTTGCAAGATTTAATGAAAACGGACACGAAGAGTTCGAGTTCCCAGTTAAGTAAGAGATAGCTATTTTTAACGTAATCAAACAAAGATATAAGCATGAAAGTAGTACTGGACTCGTTTAAGGAAGGAGAGAGTATACCTGTAAAATTTACTTGCGACGGTGAAAATCTATCTCCATCGATTAGATGGGAGACCATAAACGGAGCAAAAAGTTATGCTATTATAATGGAAGATCCTGATGCGCCAAGGAGGACGTTCGTACATTGGGTAATATATAATATAACTTCGAACAGTCTCCCAGAGGGAGTACCAAAAAGGGAAAAAACAGATTACGGACTTCAGGGGGTTAACGACTTTAATGAGATAGGTTACGGTGGTCCATGTCCTCCTAGAACTCATCCTTATCATCGATATTACTTTAATGTATATGCGATCAATTCTATTTTCAATGAAAAAAGTGGTTTAACAGCGGAGGAGCTTAGGGAAATGATTATCAGTAAAATTATAGATTCTGGAAAATATATGGGAAAATATAAGAGGCTATAAAATTGGCCGAGGCACTCTGGGCCGAAAAGTACCGCCCTAGGACTCTTTCAGAAATAGTGAATCAGAAAGATATAGTAAATAGATTAATGAAATTCGTTGAAGAAAAAAACATGCCTCACCTGTTGTTCGCAGGTTCTCCCGGCACTGGCAAGACAACTGCTGCTCTAGCTTTAGTTAGAGATCTTTACGGTGATAATTACGAGCAGTTCTTTTTGGAATTAAACGCAAGTGATGAGAGAGGAATCGATGTAATTAGGAACAAGGTAAAGGAGTTCGCTAGAATCTCAGTACAGGGTGACGTTAAGTTTAAGGTAATTTTACTTGATGAAGCAGATAATATGACTTCTGACGCACAACAGGCTTTAAGGCGAATTATGGAAGTATACACATCTGCAACTAGATTTATATTAGCGTGTAATTATCTAAGTAAGATAATTGAGCCAATTCAGTCTAGGACAGCATTATTCAGATTTTATCCATTAAAAAAGGAGGACGTAATTACTAGACTTAAATATATTGCAGAGGAAGAAGGGGTTTCCTATGACGAGAAAGGTCTTGATACAATATATGAAGTGGTCTCGGGGGATATGCGAAGGGCAATAAACCTTTTACAGGCTTCCTCCTCGTACGGAAAAGTTACCCAAGAATCCGTATTTAAAGTTCTTGGTATGACGAAACCAAAGGAAGTACAAGATATGGTGAAATCGGCACTAAAAGGAGATTTCGCCAAGGCTAGGGAGTCGTTAAGAGTTTTATTAGTAAATGAAGGTCTTAGTGGCGAGGATATAATAAAGCAGATGCACCGAATAATATTCTCAAATGATATGGATATGCCTGAAGAGCTAAGGGTTATAATTGCCGATTATCTCGGAGAGGCCGAGTTTAGACTAACTGAAGGCGCAGATGATGAGATTCAACTATCCGCGATCTTGGCACGAATTGTTCTTCTTGGGGAGAAATATATAGGGAATAAGTAATGAGTTGGTTTATAAAATACAGACCTAAGAGCTTAAGTGAAGTTGAAAATCAGGATCAAGTTAAGGAGGAACTTAAACGATGGATAGATTCATGGTTAAAAGGAAAACCGACTAATAAGGCTGTTCTACTTTATGGGAGACCAGGAAGCGGAAAAACTACACTAGCCTATGCTATTGCAAGGGATAATAACTTCGAAATATTAGAAACTAATGCGAGTGACACGAGGAATTTAGGTAATATAAGGAGAATAGTTGAGGTAGGAATGCAACAGAGCTCCCTCTTCGGAAAATCTAAACTGATTCTGCTTGATGAGGTTGATGGTATAAATAGAAAGAGTGACGAAGGGGCAATTCAAGGCATCTTAGATATTATTTCGGAAACGAAATACCCTATAATAATGACAGCTAACGACCCATGGGATCCTAAGTTAAAAGAACTTAGAGAAAGCGCAAAATTAATTGAAGTTCCCAAGCTTGGAAAAATAGCAATGAGAAAAATATTGAAAAAAATCTGTGAGAAGGAAAAAATCAAATGTCATGACGACGCAATTAACATTATAGTAGATATAGCAGATGGAGATGCAAGATTTGCCATTAATTCTTTAGAATCTGTAGCGACGACCTATTCTGAAGTAGCTGTAAATCTAGTAGAAGGCATACTACGGCGAAAAGAGGCACAATACGATCCTTTTGAAACCCTTAGAAAAACTTTTTGGGCAAAGTACGGATGGCAGGCAAAAGACGCTGTAACAAATTCAGAAGTTGATTATGAACTTCTTATGCGTTGGTTTGATGAAAATATACCAATACAGTATGAGGATACTAAGAGTATGACACTTGCTTTTGAAAGCTTAAGTAGGGCGTCGATATTCTTAAGTAGGGCTAAAAAGGGTAATTGGGATCAATTATCTTATCTGTTCGATATGATGGGTCCGGGAGTAAGTATGGCCGATAGAACTAAGGCATTACCTACATGGAAGGCAAAGTGGAAGACATTTAAGTTTCCATCTTACATTCAGATGCTAGCCAGAAGTAAACAGATAAGAAGGGAAAAGCAGGAGTATGTGGAGGAAATCGCAAAAGCCTCTCATTGTTCTTATGATAAGGCGTTGTCTGAGATTTACCCTTTCATAGAAGTAATAGATAAAAAGAAGAAATAGCTAACCTTTTGTTTTACGTAAAACTTTAATCTCTTTAATACATGTGTTAGGATATTGACCTTCTTCGTCCTTCTCATATTTTTTCACCATATCCCATATCGTAAGTAGCGCAGAGGCTGCTGCAACAAGGGCTTCCATTTCGACCCCAGTTTTATAGTTTGCCTTAACATGAGTTTTCACTACTATTTCATCACCATTGACTTCAATATCCACCTTAACGTTTTCCAATGGAATTTGATGACACATAGGAATTATGTTGGCAGTCTGTTTTGCTGCAATTATTGCAGAGGTTTTAGCAACGGTTATAACATCACCCTTTTCTATTTGTCCCTTATTGATAAGATCTATTGTAGCTCGGTTAAGTTTGATTCTTCCCTCGGCTTCGGCTTCCCTAGTATTTACCTCTTTATTAGATATGTCTACCATGTTTACTTCGCTCATATCTCATCTAATAAGTCGAGTAAGTTCTTAAGAATAATAATCTTTTCAGAAGTATAATTAACTCGTACTACTATAACTTTACCAAGGACGTCAATTTCTACATATCCCTTATTGGAAAGCTCCTCAACTTCCTTTTTGACTATGCTATATCTTATTCCTGACAACTTGGCTAACTTGGTAATATTCATATCGCCATACTTAAACAAAATCGATAATATTTGTATTTTACGTTGACTGTTAACAGTTTTTAGGATAATAATCTCACCTTGATCTGATGATCTATCATTTCCTCGAACTCTACTGAGGAAGGTACTTTGAGTGCTATAAGAGTAGTCCTTCCCCGCATACCCTTTCCGCTTTGAGATGTATCAATTACGCCCATAAGTTTAAGTCGTCGTATATTCTCATATACCTGTGTATGCCTCCTGTTTTCTTCTCCTACTTCTTTGCATATCTCGGCATACTTATCCTCGACCGATCCCATAGTTAAGTAACCACTGCCACCCTCTTTATAGAGGACAAGAATAGCTTTCAAGAGAAGTAGCTGATGAAGTTCGAGATTCTCCATATCTTCAAGAATATACGTCATATCTGGACTCACTCGCGCATTTGCTTCCTTAATATACTCTACCGTAACTACGTCACTTTGATTTTTATCCGCCATTTCACCAGCCGCCTCTAAAACCTCGATCGCTATTCTGGCGTTTCCACTTCCACCCTTATCTATCCCATGATAGTCGCTCACAAATCTCACTCCCTCATCTAGTACAGTTCCAGGGTAGAAGGCATCCTTAATCCTCTCGCTAAGTATGTCTAGTAACTGGTATGATGTGTACGGCTTAAATTCTATACTAGTTCTTACTATGTGGGAATATACGGATTTGTCAAGTAGGTTAAGACTATTTTTATCTCTAATAATGAAGATATAATTTATTCTCTTCTTGACTACGTTAAGTTCGTCATAGATTCTCGCGAGAAAGTATATTTCTTCCTGAGACGCCGTATTTATAAAGTAGTCAAATTCGTCAAGACCTATAACAGCATACACGTCTCTTTTATCAAAAAACGAATGAATAGAGTGAAGAAGTTCTTGCGATGAGAAACCCCTGCTTGGAAGTGGCAGATGTAATTGGTTCGCCATCTCATTAACTAAGAGATATAACGTTCTATATTTATGACAATTAAGGTGTAAATATTCAACTCTTATTCCCTTTTCTCTTGCTAACTCCTTAAAATCTTTTCCAAAGGCACGTGAGGTTGCAGTTTTACCAACGCCCCCAGGTCCAACTATAACTGTTCTTATTGACGCCTCTCCAGGAGAAGTTATTAAGGATCTGAAGGATACGCCAAGCTCTCTTATTTTTTCCTCTCTATGAGGAAGGGATTGCGGTATAAACTCTGGTGAAAGGACGCCCCTATTTTTAAATACAGATTTTCCGCCTATCACAGAATTCAAAAGATCCCTTGAATTCACTTTCACTCTAAGTATCATAGTGAATAAAAACTATATATGTGGTTTGGTAGGGTAGGCCGAAACTTTTTCTCTATCCCTAGGAAGAAGTGATAATACGGCGTAATTATTTACGAGATTAATATGAAGTATAGCATCTGGATCTTTAAACTCTACAGTAACTTTTCCCTGCATTCTAATTCCAATCGAAATCTCTATCTCTCTACAGTTATACGGCGAACCCCTATTTTGGCAGTTCACAAAAAAAGATCTTATTCGTTTTGAAAGAATAATTGATTCCGCAATATCGACTATCTGTTCTTTGTTTAAGTCACATACCACGTGAGCAGGGAATACTTTTATTATGTAAGTTGGAGGATATGTTAAGAGTAATGAGAAAACTGCGTTACTTTCTAACTTAGAGAATACTGCGACTACATTTTTTTTGATTTCGAATGCGGTTGCAGAAGGGTCCCTAATTTTCAGTAAATTCTCAACATCTTCTGCACATCTGCTTCCTCTATTATTTTTTGTAGTCAAAATGGCTCTAAGGGATTCCACGTTTTTAACTATTTACTTCTAAGATAATAATAATGTGGTGCCAAGGAAGGTTTATGAATCAATTTCAAGGATAAAGAGAGTTAAAGTTAAGGCTATAGCTGAAGCAAGAATAGGTAATATTATAAAGTTTAACAAAGATGACGAAATAGAACTGCCTTTTTGGATGGCTGAGGAACTTGAGAGGAATGGACTTGTAAAAATAAAGGATATAGATATAGATGAACTAGGAAAAATATTATTTCAGGAAAGACAATCAATGAATAGGCCAGCTGAACTTTACCCATTACCGAAAAATTTTTACCTTGAGATACATAAAATGATTGATAATAGAGTAAATAGCGCAGATAAAGATAAAAAAAAGCTTGACATAATGAAACAAATAGTAGATATACGGAAACGAAAACTAACGCAACTCGCCTCACTAAACCCGCTAGATCAAAGGATAATTAACAATATAACAGAAGAAGAGTACTATGTAGTAACAAGATTGTCAGAAATTCTACAATTAATGTGGTTGCCATGATTTCGCTTGACATAGGGAGTTTATTCCTCTCGTTTATAAATGATTTCAACGATGAAAAGGGACGGAATAAGTACAATGATTACGTTGAGGAAATGCTCATTCTTAGGAAGAAAAGTTTCTATTTAGATTTTAAGGATGTGATAACATTCAGTATAGATTTGGCTGATGAAATAATTAAGGAACCCTTAAAGGTATTACCAATAATGGAAAACTCGCTTTATAATCTGTTAAGAGAGAAAGATCCAGACTACGAGAAGGAAATCAAAAGAGTTCACATAAGGGTCATAAACCTACCAAGGTCATACAGCTTAAGGGAAATAAGAAGTGAATTAGTCGGAAAATTAATCACCATTGAGGGAATACTCGTTAAATCTACGCCGTTAAAAGAGCGTGTAGTAAAGGCGTGGTTTAAACATGAAGAGTGCGGTGCTGAATTCTCGTATCCTGAATCAGAAGAAATGGGGGAAATAATAGAAATACCGCAACAGTGTCCACGATGTAGAAAAGGGGGAAGAATGAAACTAATTGAGGAAAAGACTATATTGGTTGACTGGCAAAAGGCTATTTTGCAGGAAAGACCTGAAGAGATTCCAGCAGGTCAATTGCCTAGACAACTTGAAATAATATTCGAAGATGATCTTATTGATACAACAAGGCCAGGAGATAGAGTGAAAATTGTAGGAGTATTACAGGTGAGATATGACAACCTTTTCAGAAGAGGTACACGAAGCGTTTTTGATCTATACCTTACGGTGAACTCGATTGAGGTCTCGCAGAAGGTTTTAGATGAGGTTACTCTTTCGGAGGAAGACGAAAGAGAAATCCTTAGAATAGGTAGAGATCCGTGGATTCACGAAAGAATAATTACTTCTATTGCGCCTTCAATTTTCGGTCATTATGAAATAAAAGAGGCAATAGCATTAGCCCTATTTGGTGGCGAACCTAAAAAGTTACCAGATGACACAAGAATTAGAGGAGATATTCATATACTAATTATTGGGGATCCTGGTACTGCTAAATCGCAAATGCTTCAATTCGCTTCACGAATAGCACCTAGATCTGTTTATACTACTGGTAAAGGCTCTACTGCAGCCGGTTTAACAGCAGCTGTAGTAAGGGAGAAAAATTCGGGAGATTTTTACCTAGAGGCGGGAGCTATGGTATTAGCAGACGGGGGGGTAGCAGTAATAGACGAAATAGATAAAATGAGGGAGGAGGATAGAGTTGCAATTCATGAAGCGATGGAACAACAGACTGTATCCATAGCTAAGGCAGGAATAGTAGCTAAATTAAATGCAAGGGCTTCAGTTATAGCTGCAGGAAATCCAAAATTCGGGCGATATATAAAAGAAAGGGGAATTGCAGATAACATCAATTTACCAATAACTATTCTTTCGCGATTTGATCTAATATTTATTTTGAAAGATACACCAGGTCCAGAAGATGCGAGACTTGCATCACATATTTTAGACATACACTCTGAAACGAAGGTTCCTGGAACTATACCTCCAGAATTTCTTAAGAAATATATAGCCTATGCAAAGAAGAATGTCCATCCAAAGCTTACCGCGGAATCTATTAGGATCTTAAGGGATTTCTTCGTCGAAATGAGGGATAAAGGAGGAAAAAGTCAGGACTCTCCAATAGCAATAACTGCAAGACAACTTGAGGCACTGATTAGAATATCTGAGGCTTATGCAAGAATGTCATTAAGAAATCAAATAACTGAGGATGACGTAGAAAGAGCTATAAATATCTTTAGGATATTTCTGGAAAACGTTGGAGTGGACTTTGAATCGAGAAAAATAGATATAGATGTTATAATGACAGGAAGACCGAAATCTACCGTCGATAAAATGGTAAAAATCTTGGAAGTTATCGAGGGGTTATCTGGACAAGAGGGATGCGCAAAGATTAAAGACATAGAGGAAGAGGCAAAAAATTTTGGGATAGACAAGAATTCGACGAATAGAGTTATTTCAGAACTGAAAAAAAGTGGGGAAATATTCGAAAAAAGTAGCGACTGCTTTAGGAAAGCCTAATCGAAATTTTATTCAATTTGCATTACACATAAGAGAGCAATGCTCACGGTTACTCACTACCACTGAGTTATTTATACTACTATGAGAGATTAATACTATATAGAAGATCATAGAGATTTATGAGATAATATGTACCAAATGGGCCGTTCATGCTTTTATTGCGAATTTAGTTTATTTAGCAAAATCAACTGAATTTAATTGAATACCATCGTATGGACTAGGTAGGGATTTATACTTAGCAGTTTCCTGTATTTAATCTATCTTTGCTATAATTTCAATTCACAATGGAAACCTGAATCACCCCACCGAATTTAGTTTAAATTCTATCATGATTATAAGAATTTTATACAGTTAATAGACCAAATACACGACTAGCTTAATTATCCCAATATAGATGAAAACAAGGGCTAACCATTAAATTATATTGTCTCTCAGGGATGCCTGGATCAGGAAAGACTCTAGTTGCTAAAACATTCAGAGCTGAAGGATTCTACGTAATATCTATGGGAGACATACTTAGACAAGATTTCGAAAAGAATAAAATGCCTAATGAATCACTGATGGAATATGCAATAAGGATACGGAAAGAAAAAGGCGACGAAATAATAGCTAAACTCACTTCTATCGAAATTGAAAAGGTAAATCAAATGAAGGTCCTTATTGACGGGGTGAGAAGTATGAAAGAAGTTAATGTATTTCAACAAGCCGGTTCGGTTGAAATTATCGCGGTGCATTCTCCTCCACGTTTAAGATACCAAAGAATTCTACAAAGAGCAAGAGAGGATGATACTCTTTCCGAAATATGGCTAAGAGAAAGGGATCTAGCTGAGCTTTCTCTAGGAATAGGGGAAGTTATTGCACTAGCGGACTACATGATACTAAATGATAGTGACATGGAAACTTTAAAACAAAATGTGCTTAGACTCGTTATGGCGTTAAAAAGTGACTAATGTTACAGCGAGAACTGAAATAAGGCCTTCCGAGATGGAAGAGAAGGTAATTTTAGCAATTAATAACGTATTTATTTATAAAAGTATTAAGAAAACGAAAGATGAATTAGGATACATAATAGATGCGAAATCAGATAGTTTAGCTTCATTGACTAAAATACACAAAATGCTTAGAGAACAAAGAATCCTCGATTCAGCCAGAAAGCATCTTTTTAGGGGAGTTGGTGAAGGAAAGCTAAAATTTATGATAAATAAACAAGCAGCATATAAGGGTATCTTAGTTTTCGCGGACGATCCAAATGAATCCCCTTTAGGTCCTATTACATTTATTGTTGAATACGTCGAACCTAAGAGTGTTATTGATTGGTTAGCACCGAAGACCTCGAACGGTAAACCGTTATGGGATAGACCTATTCCAGAATCTTGATAACAAGCTAAGGTTTTCTAATAGCCTATAATTTGGGGCAGTTCATGGGTTCTTTGCAAATTCAGTTTAGTTAGAAAAATAGAATGAATTTAATTGAACGAACCTAGTTGACTAGGTAGACACCCACGGTCTATAGCTTCCTTTATTTGACCTATCTTAGCCATAATTACAATTCGCAATTGACACACGAATCGTCCCTATAATTTGACATTCTGTTCTTCAATACTATTTAATATATATCTTGATATATAGAAAATTTATTCATAAATTTTGATTTTTCAGATAAGATTAGGAAAAAGCTATATCAGGATTTTTGATATACTATCTTAATTGGAGTTAAGGAGGGCCCGCAAGGGTATGGACGGATAACTTTCTGATGTTTAAATAAGAGTTTGGATGTGATATATCGGTAACAATTAGCTAGCAGGATTCAGGTTTCCATTGCAAATTGTAATTATTGTAAATAGTGATTAAATAAAGTAAATTGTTAAGAGCAAATCTATACCTAGTCCACTCGATAGGACTCAATTAAATTCACTCCATTTTTCTAAACAAACAGGATTCACAATGAACGTGTGCACGGTCCATCAGCTACGGAGTCACCGAGAAGTCTAAGCAGGGACTATGTGGTAGACCTCTGCACCATTTAGTAGTTCAATATGGGGGTGCCATATGTTTACATTAGTGCTTGGTGTTGGAACAGTCCTTAATGCCTGTAGAGTCCTCTACCCCTTGGACAAGTAGATAATTAAGGACACAAGTTCGTGGGTGATAGAGTAGTTTACTTGAAGACTAGCTTTGAAAGATCTTCTGGTAAAATGGTTCTAGGAAATATTCTCTTAGCCTCGGTTAAGAGAGGGGTAGTATCGTGATACCTCGAACTGATATGGATTAAGGCTAACATTCCCACTGATGCATTTAACGCAGCCTTGGCTGCGTCTCTACTCGTCGAGTGACCAAACTCAGCGGCTGTTTCCTCGTCTAAGAACGTCGAGTCGTGAATAAGTAGATTTACCCCCTTAACGTTTTGTAACACTTCGCTACAGTATCTAGTATCCCCTGTATAGGCTATTGATATACCCTTAATTTTGTACGTTATGTATTCGACAGTAGAGGGACTAATATCCGCATGATAGCCAGTTTTAATTTTTCGGAATAAATTCCAGTCCGATATTCCAAGTTCCTTTGCCTTATTTATATCTATTTTTATTTTATCCCTTGTTCTAATTATATATCCTTGTGATTCTATAGTATGACAAGTGGGAAAGGGCGTTATTGAGAATTCCTTTGTCTCGAGAGAAGATTGAAATCTTATGTCAAATTGAGGCTTAAAAAAAGTCCCTGAGGATGAAGACTCGATAAAATCCTGTATAGTACGAGGACCAATTATTACTAATTCCTTTTTCCTACCTAATAGTCCCATGGTTTCTAAAAGACCTGTAACGCCCAATACGTGATCTCCATGCATGTGTGATATAGCCAATACATCTATATCCATTGGGCTTATTGATGCCTCTGAAAGCCTCTCTTGAACACCTTCACCTGCATCCAAAAGGATCCCCACTCCTTCAACCCTTACGAATACTGCTGGCAACTTTCTATATTTAGAGGGTGCACCTCCTCCCGTTCCTAGAAAGATGATCGAAATCAAGGTTTTTTCACCACATATAGGACACGTGTCATACTCTTATGCGTATAAAGATAGTGAGTTCTTAATAAAGTAAGACCGTATTCCCTTATGTCGTCTCCCCAAAAATATTTGGAGTCGCTAAGGAAAACCAAATATCCATTTGGAGGTAATACTTCTGCAGAATAACTAAAGAGCGAGTGGAATACGTCCCTTAACAAACCTTCAATTTTTGTCGACCTAGCATAGGGCGGATCTGTTCCAATACCGTCTATTCTGAAAACGTTAGAAGTTTGTATAGTACCGAGAAATACATCACAATTACATTTAAAATGTCTTAAGTTTTCTACGGATTTCGTTAATATCTCTCGGTTAAAGTCGCTTCCAATGCACCATATTCCTTTCCAGGAAGCCTCAATCAGCGTGGAACCTAAACCTGAAAAAGGATCGTAAAATGTTTTTTTGGCACGTGATACATTCACTAAAATTCTTGCTAAGAATGAATTTAATGAGCCAGACTGAGAAAATGGTTTCTTACTATGACTTAACAAACTTCTCGTATCTCTAGAATCTCTTCTCTTTCCTACTATAGTTAAACCATCTGTAAAGAAAATATCATATGAGGGGCATGATGTATTTTGAGATACTGTTGTAAATAAATCTATATACTTCTTTTTAGCATCTTCTTTCTTATCGTTAATGTTATGAACCGAGATATTAGCACATAGCCCTTTAATGGCTTCTATTGCATCTTTTTCATCGTTGGTTAGCAAAATAACATCACCACTGTACTTTATTGATGCGGATTTATGTGCGATATACTCGTTACCCTCGTAAAGTATTACACTGGAAAGAAGAGTGAATTCTTGCACTTCTGAGAGCGCCATAAATTCCTCTACGCTTACTGAGGGGTAGTCCATCTTTACATGAGCATATTTCATAGCTGTTGTACTATTAATGGGGAGATATCTATTACTTTGCCATATACAGTTGGGATTGTGTTAGTTACTATAACCTCTGATATACCGCTTTGCAAAAGTTTATTATAGTTTACTTCATTTAACAGAGAATGAACAGCTACCGCTATTACTTTCTTTGCTCCCATCATATTTTTCGCAACATTCGCTATTGTGGTCCCGGTACTTATTATATCGTCTACTATAATTACTTCTCTTTCCTTAAAGTCGAACTGAGGTATGTTAGTGATTTTAACCTCTCCTGTCACTCTATCCCGTTCTTTTTGTACTTCGATAACTTCTGCACCAATCTTACTTGCAAACCTTAGAGCCCGGCTTTTAGCTCCCCTATCTGGTGCCACAACTAATGGATCATTAAGGGATAACTGTTCTGCCAAATACGGAAAGGGATCAATTATTTTAACAGTACCACCGAAAAAAGTCATCTCGTCATAAGAATGAGGTTCAACTACTACAATCGATTTAGCCCCTAGAGCATACATTAACTTTAAAACTGTTTTTATGCTTATGGCTTCACCCTCTCTAAATCGTTTATTTTGTCTAGAATACGCCAAATAGGGAATAACCGCAGTAATGTTTTGGATACCCAACTCCACTAAAGTGTCTAGTAATAATTCTAATTCTACGAGATGTTTATTCTGGGGCGGATAAAGGGATTGAATTATAAGAACGTCTTTATCATAAATAAATTCGGGTACTCGAATATAGGACTCCCCGTCTGGAAATACCCTATGTTCAACCTTAACTAGTTTAAGTTGTATTGCCTTCGCTATATTCTCGTCTATTCCATTTGTAGCAGTTCCTCCTACTATAATCACGCTTCATTTAAACTCACTTAAAAATAAAAACGTTAAGTGAGATACTGTTATGTGTACTACGTAGCGGTTACTGGGACTGCTGGTGCTGGAAAAACTACTTTCGTTGACGCTTTCTCACGATTTTTAGAAGGAAGTAACCTGTCATCATACATAATGAACTTAGATCCCGCGGTTGAGAACCTTCCATATGTACCGGATTTCGATATAAGACAGATAGTTGATGCCAGATCCCTTTCCACCAAATATTTACTAGGTCCTAACGCTAGTCTTATCGCTTCTTACGATATGTTAGTTATTAAGGCAAAGGAGATCAAGGAGAATTTAGAATACGTAGATGAAGATATAGTTCTTATAGACACGCCGGGGCAAATCGAACTTTTCGCATTTAGAAATAGTGGTCGCGGACTGCTTAATCTAATTGCTGAGAACACTCCTATTATCAACTTATTTCTGATCGACGCTTCTCTAGCTGTACAGCCTTCCTCATTCATTTCCCTCTTTCTATTAGCTAACTCAATTAAATTTAAGTTACAATTACCACAGATAAACGTGATCTCCAAGTCCGATTTATTAACTTTAGATGAAATTAGAAAAATTGAAGCGTGGATAAAGGGTGAGGAAATTTTAACTGAGTTAGGAACTCTTGATGAATATTCGTTAGAATTAGCAGAGACTGTAGTTCAAAATTTGGAGGGACGAGTTATCTTTATATCATCCACGAAAGAGTCAGGTTTTGCTGAACTTTATGGAGCATTAGAGAACTCCCTCGCAAGAGACATGTGGGATAAAGATGATGAATGAACTAATGCGCCACCCTTACGATCAGAGCCTCCCCTTTATGATGGAGATTTTCGTTTCTCAGAGAGACCTGGTTACCCCTTCATCCACAGCGGAGGTTCCATCAAACTGAACCGTTCAGTAATGCCCCGCGCGGAAGAAGGGTTTCGAAGGATTTTTCTCTGCAGAAGTGCTAGTTCCCCAGCCTCAAGGGTACTGACTAGGCTCTTACAGCCTAGGTATAAGGGATATTATGGGATTCGGGCTTCATTAGTTTTTCATTGAATTTAATATTCAATGCTCAGCCCTCGGACTTAGCCGAAATCACGAAACAGTGCCCAATGCATAATAAATATAATCTACTTTATTAACTAGATTTCTACAGAAAAAATAAGTTCGAAGAATCCAACTAATGTGATAATACTTAACGAGAATTACGCCTACGTTATACCATTGTCACAATTTACCGAGACGTAATCCCCCCAGACACAGTGTCAAATGTGTAATACACGTCATTTACTTAAAAATTTCAGGATACAGGAATAACTTACCCTACACTGCTCGATCAGGGCGATAATACAGGGAATTCCTGAATGATTAAACTCCTTTGCTAACTTCCTAAGGTTGAAATATCCCGCAATATCCTCAGTAAACTTTGAACTTATTATGTTGAAAACTTCATTTTTAGTTCTGTTCATTAAAAGATATATAGTTACTTGTGGTTAGTTACAATTAACTAATTTTATATTATTTCTTTTTATATAATTAAATAAATTTAATTCCATAGAGACATATTTTATAACTTTTTAGTTTATTTAGTAATTTTATTAATTATATATTGGACATTATGGCGTGGCGATGTTAATTGACACTATGCTTAAAGTTTACCGTAATATTTATTACTGAACGCCCCCATTAAGTTAAAAATAGGATTAAGCTAGATTTAAGATATGGAGTTTAAAGTGTCCGATGCACAATCGTTAAACGCCATAATTAAGACTCTTGGGAATTTTATCCCCGAGGCAAATTTTATTGCTGAAAAAGATGGGATTAAATTCTACGGCATAGATCCAGCAAAGGTTTGTTATCTCAGGCTCTTACTTTCATCATCATTTTTCGATGAATATAGAATAGATTCGGATAGGGAAGAATTCGGATTTAAGTTAGAGGACCTCTCTAAAATTCTCTCAAGGACAGAAAAGGAAGATAAAGTTAGTCTGAAAGTTCAGTCTGGGATAGCTACAGTAACGTTTGATGGCTTCGCTGAAAGGACGTTTAATTTAAATAGTATAGCCCTTTCATCCTCTGAGAATAAGCTTAATATTAGCTACCAGTTTTCAGCTAGACTTCGGAGTGGACTTTTCGGAGATATCATAAGTGAAGTCAGTAATGTAGGCGAGGTAATAACTTTTACCGGCTCTGAAAACGAACTTGTAATTTCTGCTAAAGGTGATTTAGGAGAGACGGAGATTACTCTTGATAATCGAGTAAATGGATTTTTAGGTATTGAACAAGGAGGTTTAGGGAAATCCTCACATTCTGTAGAGTATCTAGAAAAGCTAAGTGGTTTAGAAAAGGCATCTGACGTATTGATAATAAGTCTTAGTGATAATATGCCTCTTCGACTCAAATACGAATTACCACAAAGTGGATATTATGAGATATACATCGCCCCAAGAATGGATTAACATAACTAGGCAAATATTTAGAGAATATTATTCGAGTGCGAATTTTCAACTTCCTGACGATATGAGTCTTAGAGAGTTTGCCTTTCAACTTATGGATAGAGAGGGATATGTACGAAATCTTCAGTTCTTAACTCAAGAACAATTCAAGAACTTCGTTAGAGAGAACATTCCTTTTCACATGTTTTACTCCGTCGGTAAATATAGAAATCCAGCCTCTAAGGAATTCGAAGATATGAACTGGCTAGGTTCTGACCTACTTTTCGATTTAGATGCAGACGAAATTTGTGAAGGTAATCAAATTTCTTTAAATAACGCTCAAATGAGTTTACAATACGTCGATTTGACGGTAGAATGCCTTAACAAGGTTTACGCTCAGGCAAAACAGTTGAGGGATATAATAGAGAACGATTTTGGGTTGAATTATACAATACATTTTTCTGGAAATAGAGGATTTCACGTCGTAGTTTACTGTGATCTCTATTGTTCTCAATTAACGAATAAGGAAAGAAAGGAGATAGCATATTATGTCAAAACTAAGGGAATAGCTATCGATGAACAAGTTACCATTGATATCAGGAGGCTTATAAGAATACCAGGTTCACTTAATGGGAAAGCAGGTCTTTTAGTAACAATTGTTGAAGATAATTTCATCCCCTCGTTTAATACCCTAAGTCCGTTTACAGAATTTATCGCAACTTTCCTTCCATATTTCCCTTTAAAAATCTCTCCATTAGGATTTAAAGTAGAAATGATAGCGAACCAAAGGATTAAAATTCCTCTTTCTGTGGCATTATATCTACATCTTAAAGGACTTGGTGAGATCATTGCCTACACTTGATGAACTACTCCAAAAGGAAATAGCAACTAAAACGCTTGTAACCCTTAATGAGGAATCTTTTTTGAAAACAATAATGGAAAGTAAAAACTACATAAACGCACTCAGCGAATTACACTCTTCCGTAGAAAATACCCTTGAAGAGTTTGCACTATCGCTTTTTGAGTTGAGGTTGTCAAAGTTCCTTGAGAATGCTACAATGGAGAGCTTTGACAACATATTCTTCAATATAATAAGGAATGTGGAGAGTTTTTATATAAAATTGATCTCTGGTAATATGATTACGGTACAAGGTAAAGTACTTTCGAAAGTAGTATCTAATATTATGATTGGTAAAATCGTGCTTAATAAGGATGAACTTGTCGTATTACCAATAGGTGATGCGGTTAGGCTCACAATAGCAGGATATATAAAGCCGTGTACATTAAATGATAATGATTCCAATGAAAGTTCCAAAGAGTGTTAATACATACTGCCCTAAGTGTAGGGAGTATACAGAACATGAGATAAGGCTCTATAGAGGAGGCAAGAGGAGAAATTTAGCAGAGGGGCAAAGGAGATATGATAGGAAGAATGAAGGGTATGGAAGTACGCGGAAGCCGATACCAAAGAGGTTCGCTAAAGTCACTAAAAAACAGTTGCTTTTATATAGGTGCAAAAAATGCGGATATACTATAACTAAAAGAAGAGGAATGCGATTAAAGAAGCTTGAAATAAGCGAGGTAGGATAATGAAAAAGAGTCGAATTCCCATTCCAGAACCAAAAAGTAAATTCCTAAGAATAAAGTGTCCTAACTGTTCGAATGAACAGGTAGTTTTCAGTCACTCCTCTTTTCAAGCAAGGTGTACTGCATGCGGGACTATTTTAATCGAATCTCGTGGTGGACAGGCAAAAATTTTAGGTGAAATAGTGAAAGTGATGGCATGATACTAAGAAGAGCTTCTTTACCGACGGAAGGGGAATTAGTAGTTGGTACTGTAACTAAGGTGTTTGACTACGGTAGTTACTTAGTTTTAGATGAGTATAATAACTTACAAGCTTACCTACCTTGGAGTGAAGTAGCAAGTAAATGGGTTACTAACATAAAGTCGGTGATAAAGGAAAAGCAAAAAATTATAGTTAAAGTAATTAGAGTAGACCAAAGGAAAAATAGTGTTGACGTCTCCCTAAAGAAGGTCAACGACGACGAGAGGAAAAAGAAACTGTTAGCATGGAAAAAGGCTCAAAAGGCTGATAAGATCCTTGAAATAGTTGCAAAGAAGCTGGGAAAAACTGAAAAGCAAGCATATGAGGAGGTCGGTTGGAAACTAGAGGATAAATTTGGTGATATAATGAAAGGTCTAGAAAACGCAATTAAAGACAATGGGAAAACATTGGAGGAGCTTCAGGTTCCTGAAGTGTGGGTAAAACCTTTGCTAGAAGAGGTATCTAAACACATAGAGGAAAAGAAGTTTAAGGTCACTAAGACTGTTGTCTTTAGGGCTTTTGGTGAGAAAGGAATAGATGATATAAAGAATGCCTTTATTAAATCGATTGAGGAAGTCCCCAAGGAATATCAAGTTAAGATATATACAATTGGAGCACCTAGATATAGAATAGATGTTTTAGGAGAGGATGTTAAAAAGGCAGAAGTTGAAGCTGAAAGGATAATAAAAAATTTAAAAACGATTACCTATAATAATGAACATTTTGAATTTAAAGTATTAATCAAATAGTGGTTAACTAATGAAATGGAAAATAAGATTTTGTAAGAAGGATAGGATATATACTTTAGAAGAGACGTGTACAAAGTGCGGTGGAAGAACAGCTATACCGCATCCTACTCGTTTTTCTCCTATAGATAAGTATGTAAGATATAGAATAGAAAATAAGTTAGGGAAAAAAATAGATTGTTAGCTAGCTAAAAGAACTCCTGGTTGAACGAACTGGTATATAACTACTACTATATATGTGGTATAATCAGGTCCTGGTATCCACGGATATTCAGAAATATGAACCGGCTGGAAGTACTCTAGGTTAACTGGAGGGAAAAAGGCTGGAGAACCGCCTGTAGTGGAGAAGTAGCCGTAGGTAAATGGTTCAACAACCTGATAACCCTGTGATTGGACAGCTTGCACAAATAGATTAATAATAAGGGAGTTATATGCTCTTGATGTCCAAGCAAATGTATACGAAGAGCTAAGTAGGTTCGCTAACTGAACAGCTTCAGTAGGACTCTGATTGTAAATCGCGTCTATCTCCGAACTTGTTTCGTTTACTATAGAAGTATTTATAAACTCATTCTGAGGATAGCCAGCAATTATTGACATAGCACCTATAGCCTTGTTTATGTCGCCGAAAGAGGTAGTTAGGCCTATAAAGGTTCCTCCTATATCAGTAGGGTATCCTAAAAACGCCACCGTCAAGCCCGAACGGTTATACACTGTTATCGCATCATATGCCACGAAGTAAACAGGCCTTGTATAGTTAGGATTTCCATAGGGATAAAGGTGATAGTAGTTCTCGAGAACATGTGCTGCAAAACTCTCGTTATTAAGAAACATCTCAGCCATTAGCTTTATCTGCGTACCATTCAACGTATTATTTTCGTCTATTACAGTCCTATTTCCTATCACTTCTATCCAATATCCATAATCCCACCATGAAAAGATAACTGAATTAGTAGGAGTTTCGTGATTAATCCAGTTTAAGGCGTCTACCCATGCGTAGTTCGGAATACTATACGGAGATGCCGCCGTAATAATCGCGTTAGGAGTGTTAGATTCAGCAATTGCTATTGCCCCGTCTGAAGCTATGGACGCTAAAATTAGTGCCATAAATATTGCTATTCCTGTTATCTTTAACTTATTCTCAATACCAGTTATGGAAGACAGTTTTGATATTATAAATCCAGCTCCAATTCCAGCAACAGCAGCAACCATGTATGCAGTGTAATTAAAGAGATATGGCTGAGCGCTCGTTCCATAAAGCGCTATTACGCCTAATGCCGCTAACCAGAGCTGCGCCAGTTTCCCCTTCTGAATAAGTACGTATATTCCAGGAATGAATAGTAACAACGCGCTACCGAATTCTCCTAATAGTGAAGTAACTGGTTGAGGTATGTATTCTGCCACAGTCTTATCTATAGGTACAGTCACTTGATAGAAGGGATTTATTATCGCAAAATATCGACTAGGAATAAAATTAGTCTTTCCTATAGAAAATAGTCCTGCGATTCCCAATCCTAAAATTGCCACTGCGATAGCTGTTATGAGAATCGGTCTCGCCTCTTGAATATCTGCTGGTAGCATTTTCCTTGTATATATATCAATATAGAGAATTGCGCTTATTAGTATAAGACTTAAACCATGCGCCAACCCTGACATGAAACCTATGGAGTTCGGTGCAAAGGAAGTAATTAATGCAGAAGTAATAGCAGTTATAGCAAAAGTCTTAGCAGTGATCTCATCATTTCTATTTAAGAAAACTAATAGCAATGCTGCAGCCCCGAGGGTAAGATCTATGTAAATATTTCCTCCCCACGTTATATCAGCGAGAAATATCAAGAAACCGGTGGGTATACCTAAAATTGGTTTTTTATCTTCTATAGCCTTATAAAGTAGGAATATAGATAAAAGTATAAACATGCCCCCCCACGAAGTCTTCGGTAGTCCTCCGATTATGTTTTTACCAGTTAATGCAGGTGATACAGCAATTAATATAGCTGCGATATAGCCTCCAAACCTATTAATGAGTTTAGATACTACGAGATATGCTGCGAGTACGCTAAATCCCGCTAACGCTATATCAAGGAATATAGTAACTGTGTAGTTGGCGTTAGCACCAAATGTAGAATAGAAAGGTAGTGACAATAGGGATACTAAAAAAGGTAAACCTATAGTGTCGCCTAACTCGATAAAGTATCCGTAAGGATACCATCCGTGTACGTCTGGTGGAACTGCATACCAATTCCCTCCGGCATGGGATATCAAAACGCTATTATAAAAGAGATACCACGAGTCAAATCCGTTAATTGTAAGAGTGTATTGGGCACTTAACGTTCTTATTAGCATAGCTATTATTGCTATACTTGTAACGATTAATGCATCAGTGTAATTTAATCCTGTTAAAATTCCTTTTTTTACCTCTTGCATTAAAGCTTTTTCCTCAGGATTTGAATAAAAGCTTATTCCAATATCATCGGGCAGTATCCCCCTTTTATGTCTTTAAATGGCTGGGAAAGTCCTTGCTTTAACACTGTATAACATCCTCTATACTAAATTATACTAAATAAATCGAAACTATCTATAACTAGAATTGGGTCGTTAGCCTCAATCAGCACCTTCCTAAGTTTTAGGAGATTTCTACATATTTTCCATAAAGTAGTCTAAATAGATTAATTCTAATAATTATTCTAATAAGCGTTGACGTTAGTTAAAGGAAAGCGTCACCAGAGAATTAAATACCTAGAATTAAATAGTTATATTACTTTTATTTATATACTATTACAATATTTAAGATTAGTATTATTTTCCTCTTTAAAGTGATCGAGAACTAGTGTTATACAGGTGAGTAATTCAGGGTTCTTTGCGAATCGTAATTTATAACAAATATGCATAAAGCGCAGTAAATTGTTTAGCGTAAATCGCCTACTACTCATTGCGGTTATATTGAATTAAATTTGTTACAGTTATTAAAATGAACTAAATTCGCAAAAGGAAAGTAAATCGTCCATACAGTTCACATATCCCTGAATGAGAGATTACGTCTAATAATTTCCACATATATCAAATATGTTGAATTCTAACTGAGATATGAAAATTAGGAAAAGTCATTTTAATTCGTAAGTAGTAGCTCTAAACGCTATTCTATATGCGGCCCTTGCATCCCTATCCTTTATATTTACCTCTTTTGTATTAGAACTCGTTCTATCCTCTTTCACTGGGGTAATAGGAAAGTGTTTAGATATTATTTTATAAACCTCATATGCTTGTGAATTTCCTATACCGATTCCTATACTTTGAAGTTTGTGGGGATATGTTGTCAAGAATTTCTTCAACTCCTCTACTACTAAATCACTAGTTACTACCTTAGATACTAGTAATTCTCCATCTCCGATCACTGCTATGGTACTATTGTAGCCATTAACATCAATACCTATAAGTAGTTCATTAAAATACTTTTTATTACGATAATAACATAGAATTTTACCCAATTCGTAGTCAATCTCCTGTTCATTACTGATAATAATATCGCCGGACAAGTCAGACACTAACAAGCCGCTACCCTCACATATCTTTATATTTGATGCTCTTAACCTATCTAACACCCTCTTAAGCAGTTTACCATTGTGAAATTTTAGCGTAATGCAATTGCCTTCCAATGTTTATAAACATTCATTCCTACTTAATAACTATTATACAAATGATTAGTTTTGATTATAGAGGGGAAATCATTTCAATATATGGCGAATCAGGTAGTGGAAAGACTATACTTATGCTCGACTCGGCAACTAAGTATAAGAATAGTTTGTATATTTCTACCGAAGGGAAGGAATATCAGGCTAGGGTAGTTTCAATACCTAAGATAAATTCTACTTTTTCCGAAAGTAGTTCCTATTCAGAACTTGCAAAAGAGATTGTTACGGCAAGTTTAGTAGGATACGAGTTGATAATAATAGATACAATAAATCATCTTTATCGAATTAATAGAAATTATAGAGAATTTTCCCATATTTTACAAATAATTAAGTCGTTCTCCATATCATACGGTATTAATTTCTTACTTGGCTGGCAAGTATCGATGAATTATAAAGTGTCGGGAGGAAAAATCATGTTATTTTATTCTGATAAAATCTTTAAAATAGAAAAAAAGTTTAAAAATAGAAGATATATCGTTACAGAAGATGGGAATAAATATTGCTTTGAAATAAAAGTATCCACGATAACGGGTTGCTGAACGAATTAGCGGTAGGTATATTATACTATTTGCCGGCCTTTATTGCGAACGGTGGGGCTACATTCGTCAGAAAGGGTAAACCTATTGATTTCGGAAAATTCTTTATCGACTCAAACCGAATTCTAGGTGACGGGAAAACGCTTGAGGGAACCCTTGTTGGAACAACGTTTGGAATTTTCTTCAGTATAGGCGAAGTGCGTATTTTTGGGCTTTACTGGATCGCAATCGGTGCTGGAGTGTCCATGTTTGCCCTCTTAGGAGATATAGCAGGGGCATTCATTAAGAGAAGACTCAAAATTGAGAGGGGAGGAAGAGCCCCCATCCTTGACCAGCTCGACTTTGTCTTAGGGGCAACAGTGTTCCTCTTACTTTCACGCGTAAATCTTACGATATATCAAATTGGGTTAGTATGTGTTCTAGCGCTTATTCTACATGTATTAACTAACAGAGTAGCTTATAGGTTAAAAATAAAATCCGTCCCGTGGTAAAGTAGTTCTTATGAGTAAGAAACAGCAAAAGGACTTCTATCAGATCGTTTCGTCCTATCCTGTCGTTATTGTTATGCTTATACTTGCAATAGGTTTCATAGCTATTCTTGCTATTCCGTATTACGTGTCGCCGCTTACTTATGAAAACGGAGGACATCCCTCAGGTATAAACTACTTAGTGCTATTAGCAATGATCTTTGTGTTAATTGTTTCTGGAATTTATCTAATGGACCACGGGAACGCTACATGGGGATTTTCAATGATAATAGTAGGGTTACTATTTGGGGTTATGCTGATCTGGTTGATATATGGTGCAAGCGCTCTTCATGCACTAGGATGAGGTAACGAATTTAACAGCAATTTTTAAGCGTAAAATAAGGAGAGTAAATTTATGTCGAAGCTGACTATATTGTTAGCAAATAGCTCGATGGAAAATTTCTATCATGCCTTAGTATTAGCAACTGATGCTCGAGCTATGAGATGGGAGGTGTTTGTATTCGTAACTTCAGAGGCGGTTATTCTCTTTACAAAGAAAAGAAACGGTAAAACTAAGTCTTCTCTAGGTTATCTTGCAGGGTTTTTCGTAAAATTTCGATTAAGAAAATTAGGTGTAAGTAAAACTGAAGAAATGTTAAGGAAAGCTGTTGAAATGGGGGTGAAGTTTTTTGTAGATGAAATAGGACTTAAGCTTGCAGGATACACTCCTGATGACATAATCGACAAAGTAGAGCTAAGCGGGGGTGTGTCATTTTTACAAGAAGCAAGAGAGTCGGATGTGGTGGTAAGTCTATGAGTAATGCGAAAACCTTTATAATTGATTCTAACGACGTCTGTTCAGTTACGTTATCTAATATAGTAAAAATATGGTCTAATGCCTCAATAAATGACGTAATAGTCGTCAAAACCTCTTGGAAGGCCTCAGTTAAGGAACTTGAGAGGTGGTGTCAAGAAACCAATAATGTTATGGAAAACGTTTCTACTGAAAACGGAAAATATGTGATCAGAATAAGATTAACTACGCCTTTCGGATAGGTTTTACTTCATCACTTACCAAAGTTTCTCTTTCTTTTTTGATACGACCTTATTGCCCTCCATAAGTCTATATCCCTGAAATCGGGCCAATTTACATCACAAAAGTAAAGTTCTGAGTAAGCTATATGCCACAACAAAAAGTTACTTATCCTAATTTCCCCCGCCGTTCTTATAACCAAATCTATATCGTCGACTTCATTCAAATATAGATGTTTTCTAATAATCTCTTCATTTATCTGATCTAAGGTAATTTTACCTTCCTTATACTCTACGGCTAAATGCTTAACAACGTCTATTATTTCTTGTCTGCCCCCATAACATATTGCTAATGTAAGAAGTCGCTCTTTATAATGTTCTGTCTTATTCGTTATATCGTTAATGGTAGAAACTAAGTTTTCTGGTAAGACGGTTATATCCCCAATAACTTTTACTTTAATATTATTTTTATATATTATTTGATCATTAATGAGGTCCTCGAGACCTCTCTTAACATACCCAAGAATAATACGTAATTCCTCAGCGCTCCTCTTAGTGCAGTTTTCTGAGGAGAGAGTAAATATCGTAACATTCCTTATGCCTAAGTCGAGCAACCAATACATAACTTGTTTCACCTTGAGATATCCTATTTCATACGCTTCATCTAAACTCGCATCATTATTTCTAGCCCATCGTCTATTTCCGTCAGGTATAATTCCCACGTGCTTAGGCATAGGTCCGTTGGAAATCTCGTCCCACAACCTCTTTTTATATACCTTGTACGCAATACCATTCATAGCATCTAATATGGAACCTCTTTGCATGCCCCTGCCTACGTTAGTACTAATTATTGAGTTTAAATATATCATCCTAATTTGTTCAGGAGATTTCCCCGAATTTCGGTATACGACCCTCTTGTAAATGTAATCACAGGACAAGTCGTACATTACTGATTTACAGCACTTTCATGAGTTTCAGGAGGTTCAGACATATTATACATGCAGCAATTAACGGTTTTCTATTCCAATAAGACAATTCTAATAAGTATTGACGCTAATTACGTATAATTCAAAAGTATTATAACTAGAGAGATTCAGGGTTCTTTACAAATTGTAATTTATAACAAAGTATGGACAAAATGCAGTAAATTGTTTAGCGTAAATCTTCTACTAGTCGTTGCAATATTAAATTTGTTACAGCCATCGAAATAAACTAAATTCACGAAAGGGACGTAAATTACCCTGCACCTATCTTATAAGTATATTGTCCTTTTTCACTCATTATTGAACCCCTTATTGAGTTCTAAAATTTCTGTTTTTTACTTTTAGCCGAAAAAAATACGCTTTATGAAATACGTTTTTTAGCCTTCAAAGCATACTGTTTATTTATGAGTGATAATCCTTTCAGAATTCAAAGACAGCCAAGGGATCTGAGAAAGCAGCCAGCTGCTATTCAGGCCGTTGATACAAAGATTCAAGTAAATATGAGTAAAATTAGACATAAAATTGCCGTATTAAGTGGAAAAGGAGGCGTAGGAAAATCTTTTGTCTCATCTAATATCGCTTTAGCCATAGCAAGCACGGGTAAAAGAGTAGGCGTAGTAGATGTTGATTTTCATGGGCCTTCAATACCTAAAATGATGGGTATAAGGGGTAAGTCGTTATACGCAGATGAACAAGGAATTATCCCAGTTGACGGACCTTTCGGAGTAAAAGTAGTCTCTATGGATTTCCTTTTACCTAAGGACGATACTCCTGTAGTTTGGAGGGGAGCAATAAAGCATACAGCGATAAAGCAGTTTCTAGGAGATGTAAAGTGGGGGGAGTTAGATTACCTTTTCGTAGATATGCCTCCCGGTACAGGCGACGAGGCTCTTTCAATAATGCAATTACTGTCAAATCCAACGGGTTTCATAATCGTCACCATACCAAGCGAGGTATCCACATTAGCAGTGAAAAAATCGATATCATTCGCGAAAACTACTAATACGAAAATATTAGGAATTATCGAAAACATGAGCTATTATGAGTGCGGTAATGAGAGACATTATATTTTTGGGAAAGAAAAAGGAAGGAAAATGGCTGAGGAAATGGGAGTCCCGTTATTAGGTGAAGTTCCAATTGACGAAAGGATAGCCGAGTCCAACGATCTTGGGGAACCATTTTTCCTAAGATATCCCGACTCAGAAACTGCTAAAGCTTTTCTCAAAATTGCTGAAAGCGTATTAAATATAGTAGAAAAGGGAGGATGATGGATACTTTAACCCCTTTAACGTTATTATTCTTGATCTTATCAGCATTAGTATCACCAATAGCCCTTTCCTCTTACTATCAAATTGGTTCAAATTATCCGATGGGGATAACTGCCTATTCGCTTTTTAGCGATATATATACGAATTTCGTAGAAGGCGAGATCAACATCTCTCGCCTATTCATAGGGAATGACATCTTACCAGGTTATGGATACTTTGGAACGGGCAACGCATCATTACAACTAAATGCCATGATCGATGGACTATTTTGGTCGCAAAACGTATTCCTAGTTCAGCAAATTTCAAACCACTCCTATAAGATAACGCCAATTGTAAATTTCTGGAACTTGAGCGGACCTATCTACTTAAATGGAAATAAAACTGTATATGACGGACTTGGTGTCTTGTGTTATCAAGGTAAATCTTTCTATGTGAGTATGCCTGCCTCCTTAAGTCTCTTTATGAATATTTCTACGACGCTTCAGTTCGGATATAGATATAATAATATTACGAGAATCTATTATAGTATTCCGATTAGAGGAACTTTTCAAATAGGTGGAATATCATTAGCTGGAATTCCTAATGACTTAGAATTTGTCTGGGGAGGTCCAGGAGGAGGAAGTTGTGCTCAACTCTCGTTAAATGCAACAAGTAATCTTTATTACAATAACCACGGTAAAACATCTCTATTTCCAGAAACGTTATCGATTGGTTTTGATACCGCAGAGACCGTTTCCGGTGTACATGTAAGTGCAAATCTAAAGAACTTGTTATCTCCTTATGCCTTGGAAAACAATGGAAAGGATAATCCAGAGGTACTATGGCCAGTCCCCCCGAACATTACCCTTATCACTAACGCGACAAGGCTTAAGGTTATGATGAAATTCGACGGAATGCCCTTAAACTTTCAACAGGTTTACCTAGAGAGAATAGGGTTGGGCGTTGAGAGAGTTGGATCAAACTATACAGTTAATGGTACTACCTATTTTAACCTATCAGTATCATCGAGTTATTTCGTATACTACCCAGGCAACTTTACCCTATCTTCTGAATACCAGTTCGCATCCCCAATTTTAGATTCCCTCTATTCTAATATCGAAAGTACTTTTCATGATGCATATACCGGATTAACCCATTTCCTATCGAGTTATAACCATAATAAAGCGCTCAAGTCGGACTTCCATGTGAAATATAAAGGAAGGCTGACTATATCTGACGCAGTTATTTATTTAGTAGCGTTTGTTTTTGGCATTTTAATAGCTGTTGTCGCTTCAAAATATAAAAAAGATTTATGAATTAGAATGGATCAAAAATAGAGATTAGTGAAGTAGGAATAAATATGGAACTACGAAATAAATGTATAGAGTCTACTTACGCAAAGTTAGACGTAAAAGACTACTTACCTAAGTCTTCTCACAAGTATATAAACCAGCCCGAGTTTTTTGAGAAACCTATACCGATTACGAACGAGATTAATATGACGGCCCTTTCACTTGGCCTATATATGTTGGATCAACTCGAAATAACTAATGATTCAAAGGTCCTCGAAATAGGAACTGGTGCAGGATTCTATACAGATATAATAGCGGGATGTACAAACTCCCAAGTTTTCTCTATGGAAATAGACAAAGATGTTTACAGCAAAGCTAAGAACGTTATAAAAAGCAAAAATGTTAGTCTCATACATGGTGACGGAGGTCAAGGATTTCAGGAAGGTAGCCCATTTGATAGAATAATTGCCTGGGCATTATTTCCCGCAATTCCTTGCATTCCATTCACTCAATTAAAACGCGGAGGAATAATAATAGCTCCAATACAGGTAAGGGAAAAACAGATATTATTTAAGATTATAAAGGGCGAAACCGTCGGAATGATCAAGTTAGGAGAAGTTATCTTTACTAAAGCTAAGGGGATTTGTGGTTTTCTAGAATAATGTTTACACTTCTTGAATGTTAAGTATCTAGTGTTAATACCTTTCATAAGGATTTTATAGGAATTGAAAGACTTCATTACTTTCTCGTAATACGAAGCGAACGAGCAATGAGCGAGTAATGAGGATAATCCTTCTCACTAAAAATCATTTTACAGATAATACATTAATCATAGTATTAACAGTCTAAGCGTTACCACTACACCTAAGCAGGGTCCATGTGGTACCCCTCTATTCCAAATCATCAGCCCTATATGGATTCCCCTGATATAAAGCTCAATGCTGGGGCTCTTAATGTTTGTGGAACTCTTTACCGCTGGCGGGGAACAGGAAGCCTCGCCCCTAACATCAGGGTAATTTACATTTTTAGTTAGCATTTTTTCTTCTAGGTGTCTCAGGACGTCGAGATAAAGCGTTCTCGACCTTCATGTCCCTTAGCGTTAGAGATCTGAAGGAGTAAAAATCAATTATCATTTAACAATCTCTGTTTCACTATATCTATGTTATTCTCAGCATTGAAGAAAACTGGAACGTCATGTGGCAGAGCAGCCTTAAAGCTTACAAGAAGCCACTGACCAACATCTAAGTCTAAAGTCATATCTAGAAGCATGTCACTAATTGCAAACGTTTCAGCTACAAGCTGCCTGTCGTACGGTCTAGGCATAATACTGATGAAATAACTATGTAGTTGTTGGATTACATTAGTGTTTAAGTATGCCAACCTTTGCGTACTTATAAGTCCGTGTAGTCTATACTTTCTTCCTTGTCTTAACAACTTTTCAATGGCTTCACTTGACTGGTAGGTGTTATCCTTACTTCTCGTATCGTAAGGTATGAACTCCTGGGCTTCGTCAATGACGAAGGCTATTGGGGGTTTCGTAGTATATGATCTTCTCCTTTTATCTATGATCGAGTTAATCACTTGAGAGGCTATAGTACGGATATCGGATGAATTAGGACTCTCTATTACGAATAATTTCTCCTTTCCATCCAAGATATCAAGGACAAGCGACTCTACGTCGTATACCTTATTGTCTTCTTCATGTTCTATGTTAATATATCCCCTTATCCCGGAAATAAAGGTAAATAGGGACGAGTTTTCCCTAAGTTTACTTTCTTGTGCGATCTCCTCCACCTCATCGAGCAGGCTCCTCAGTTCACTATCAATTAAATCCTCCTTAGAGAGATTCCTATCCCTCATGTACCTATCAAGCTTACTTAACATAAGCTTGAATAAAGGCTTCTGAGCTATTGCTGTGTACTTATCCTCTAACTGTTCATTAACTAGTCTAATCAATTCACCATACGTTAAATAACCGATCCCCTCAGGTTTGATATATATATGCTTTATCTTCTCTTTAGTATATAATATCCTGAACTTATTTTCAATTTTCTCTGTAATATCCTCCAACTCCTCTGGAATCACGTGACTCCTCACCAATCTTTTAGAAGAATTTGAAGCTTCTGGTGGAAGTCGTTCGGTAGTTACAATTTTAGAGGGATAATTTGACAGTACGTCAAGTAATAATATTGCATATTCCATAGATAAATCAAAAATTACTATTTTGTAGTCGGAACTCTCGATAACTTTTCTAATTAATGTAGCTATAAGATTCGATTTTCCAGTACCAGTAAATGCAAAAATTCCAGTATGGTATTTAATTAATCGGTCTAGATCTATTCGAAGTTCGCTTCCAGTTGTTAATAGGTTACCAATTTTGACCCCCTTACTACTAGAAACGAAACTGTCATACGATTCTTTTGTGAATATTCTAACTTCAGAGCCTATGAGGGGAGGAGAATATCCCCTTTTTATCACGCTTAGCTTTTCATCAATTAGATAGCCTGCAGGCGACGCATATATTTCTAGCCAAACATTTCTCGGAATAGGAGAATCCCAACTCTCACTAACCCTTTTCATTATTTCTTGTCGTAACTCAACCGGTAGCGAATTGTCAACACCTATCATAGAGTAATGCATGGGTATGTAGTCAACTATTTCCATCACTAAGTAAAGTCCCGATACCGACTTAACCCCCAGTAATTGACCTATAGCTATTTTATCCCTTAAGGAAAAGGGCATTTCTATTACGAAGTTGCGGAAAGTAATTGTACTCCTGTTATCAGACGTAGGCCTTGTATAGACCCTTACCTCCCTAAGCCTCCCAGTTTCGCGCTCGAACAAGGCGTTGTACCTCCACTGCGCTTCTGAAATCCCTATATCTAATCTTATCGTTTTCTCTTTTTAATATAGCCTTTCCCTCCTTTAGATAGTATTTAGCTATTTTATCAGCGAGAAAAAGAGGGTAGTTATATCCCAACGCTTCAGGAACAGGTTCATTCCCTAACACTGATAAGAGGTACAGTAGTTGAGAGGGCTCTAAGTCTGTCATATTTTGATACATAAATACCCATGTAATATCGGTTAAACGGAAAAACCCAGTTTTAATCCCTTCATAAGTTGTTTGTGAAGTTATCCAAGGGGCGTTGGCTATATTCGATAAGTAAATTCTATCATTTTGAAAAAAAACGCTTGTCCTAAAGTCCTTGACTATACCTACGACTTTATTGCTAGGTACTATTCCCCTTTTTATATCAAAGGATAACTTCCTGTCCATGAATATAATATCTGACGTTTCATTCGTCATTTGCTTATATTCCATCTTTGTCATTTCCTCATCTTCAGAGGAACACTCCATCACGTTTACGTCATATGCCACTTTATTTATTTCAAATGTATTCTCAACTACTCTTCCTCTAACTATACCTACTGTTATGTAACAGATTCTACTGTCAATGTACTCTTCAGTTAGAAAAGAACCATCAATCGCACTAAAGGAGAGAGAATTAATGGTTTTCCTGTCCCTTATAAACTTTATTACGTCAGTGTTCTTTTCTGACATAAATGACAGATACTCCTTTAATGCTTATATCTGACTATGTTATCCCTGAATTAAGGATACTAGAGGCTAACGAGCTAAGAAAGAGAGGGATCAGTCAGACAAAAATAGCGTATGTGTTAGGAGTATCTCAACCCGCAGTAAAAAAGTATCTTGAAAGCGATATTATTAAAGCTGAGAAGAATTTAGTTAAGGTTGGAATTGATGAGCCAAGTATTCACGAGTTCCTTGACAGTGTTATACCGATATTACTAGAAGGTGAAAAGGAGAAGGCGATGCTTTTTACTACACTTTGGTCTCTAAAAAATTTGTCCTTGCTAAAATTATGTGACTTTCACAAAACGATCCAAAGAATTTCTCCGTCGTGCAATATATGCAAAGGAATATACGTTGAAAATGAGGAGAAGGAATTAGAGGTTGCCCTCTCCTTAATAAAGTATAAGGGCGTGGCTTGTCTTATCCCAGAGGTTATGAGTAATTTAGCTTACGCGAAGCATAATCCAAAATCAATAAGCGATATAATGGCTATACCTGGAAGAATTATTAAGGTTAAGGACACCATTATAGTCCCCAATGGTCCAGAATGGGGGGGCAGTAAACATTTAGCTACAATCTTGCTTTCCTTAGCGCGTAAAAAGGAAGGAGATAGAAGTATAAGAGCTGTGATGAACATTAAGTACTCTAAAGATCTAGATGATGTATTAGACAAACTTAACTTTAAATACGCCAAGGTCTCAGGGGGAAGTACAGACGAAGAGATTGCAGAAATAGTAAGCGAAAGTTGTAATAACTGTGACGTTGTAATTCACACAGGAGGAATAGGAATCGAACCTATAACCTACGTATTTGGCCAGGATCCAATAACTACAGTAACAAAAGTCATTAAAATAGCGGATTTATACTGCGGTAAGAAAAGTAATTGAAAGTTGAACTAAGAAGGCTCAGTCCTCAAGACCTAATTCATTATATCGCCTTAGTCCCGATTCATCATAGCAAGTACTATGTGTCCAAAAGTGATTTTAAACTAAGTTGAATAAGTTGATTAATGAAGATAGCCGTAATTGGGGGAGGAATCGTTGGCACGTTAGCGGCATTTCTCCTTAAGCGAAATGGATTTGATGTAAAAGTGTTTGAGAGAAAGGAACTCGGTTACGGTTCGATTCACGCTGCAGGTCTTATCGAACCATATAGATTTGACAAGATCAATTCCACATCGATGGTAATCAGAATGGCTTCATATATGATAAGAGGTTCTACAGCCATTTCAAAGTTCGATAATGAATGGGTACTTAGTTTAATGAAAATTATTAATGAAAACCCACCTGCCTATGTATGGGACGAATTAAAGGAAATGGGTAGGTATTCATTAAACTTCTATAGGGAGCTAGCGCAGGAAAAAAATGATTTTAGTTTCTCGGATAAAGGGGTTGCAGAAGTGTATATCTCAGAAGAAAGTTTCGAAAATGCTATTGAAGAGGAAAAGCTAAATCCCCTTAATCCTAAATACGAAGTTATAGACCATTATAGATTTTCGGGTGGAATTCTATATCCTGAACTAGAAAGTTTATCAACTGAGAAATTTATAGAACATATTGGGCAGGAGTTGAATCAGAACTTAGTGATAAGAGATGTTCATAGTTTTTCTCCAACAGAGATAGATAATGAGAAATTTGACATGGTTATAATTTCAACTGGTTTTGAAACTAGAAAATTAGGTATTCCAGTTACTGGGTTCAGTGGTTACGGTTTTTTAGTTAAGGGGGAGAAGGTTAACTGCCCCATAGTAATAGCAGATCTCGGGGTAGCCTATAATTCCTACGAAGAAGTTTCTAAGCTAACTGCCGGTTTTGACATGGGATGGCAGATAAACGAAAAAAGACGAGAGAGGCTATTAGTCTTAGCTGGAAAGTATCTAGATATAAAGGATACGATCTCATCGAAATTCGGCATTAGACCATGTACTCCCGATGGATTCCCTGTCGTCTGCTGGAAAGATGGATATCTGTTTCTAACAGGAAATTGTAGACTGGGATGGAGCTATGCCCCCGCAATGGCAAAACTTGCTATAGAGGCGGCAAAGGGCAGAAAAGACTTTGGCTTTTTTTCCAGATTTTGCAGTCATTCTGGAGGAATTTCCTTGTAGACTACGTTAAGATCTAAGCCTACTCTCTTATGCTTAATGTAAGATGCTAAATACACTAATCCTGATATTAGTATTGTTCCAATTACGAAAATCAAGGTAATGGTATTTGGCGCACCTGAGGAAGTGGCGAATCCGAAATCAGGATTAACTGCAGATTCATATGTTAAGTAACTAAATACAGAGACTGAGAGTATTGAAGCTAGCAGCAGCTTCATACTGTTCTGCCTTATGCTAAATACTATTCCTGCTATGCTTACAACCGCAAAGTAAAGCATTCCTAGGATTGTTGCGCCATACAGTGCAGTTGCGGAACTGGAAATTACCGGCAACGCTAGAAACCCTAACGTTATTACTAAATCAAGTAAGTGTGTATAAACGGGAGAACCTGCTTTATTAAGCCTAGAGAAGATCTCTGGTAACACTCTATCAAACGACATTGCAAATATATACCTAGAGAAAACTATTACACCGTAGGCCAGAATATAGATTTGCCATACAAATATGCCGATACCAATTATCCATTCAAGAATGGGATTTCCAGCCATTGCTATAGCAGCTGTCCAGAAATTATATGCTCCTCCGTTTGCCGATAGCAAGTAATTAGCTGTACCAAAACCGGTTCCTACATACATTAAGAAAAAGCCTATTGTAACTAATCCCCCAGTGAGAAATAACGCTACCGGAAGATTATATTTAGCTACCTTATTTCCCCTGAATTCAGACGCTACAGAAGGTCCAGCTTGCATCCATGGATACGTGAAAAGGGCGAAGAAGGGAAACATAAACAAAGTGTCACCCCAGCTAAACTTTGATACTATCGTTGAAGGAAGCGTAATTCCCTCCCCAGATAAAAACTTAGATAAACCTGAATTAGTTAAGAAGTGACCATAGTTTGCTGCTAATACACCTATTGCAATCATTATAGCCAGCAAACTGAATATACCGAGGACACTCACTAGGCCATATCCGTATCGCGGTTTCAGTATATTAAATGCTATTATGATTCCAAATATTAAAGCAGCTACTCCATAATCAATTAGCGGATTATTAAATATCGTTGCTGCTGATACTAAATAACTGTTACTATTCACAATACCTACAGTTTGCATAACAGTCTGAATTGCTGAAGCCGAAAAGAATGCAGTCAGGGCGAAAAATGCAAGAGATTCAATCATGAGAGTGAGAGCAAAAGTTACGCCGACAGCACCTCCTAATGTTCTGCTTACCCATACGTAGTCACCTCCCGTTCGGGGGATTCTGTTGGTAAGGTATGTATACATGTATAGTTGGGGCAGGACCAGTATCAAGCCCAAAAGAGATGCTACCCAAAGCGAACTGCCAGGAAGAACATAGGGACTAATTCCTATGAACAGAGCGGCTCCCGCAGCCATATTGCCTATATTGAGCATAGCTGCGTCAATTAATCCGACTTCTTTCCTAAGTCCAGAAGACTCCCTTACAAAAACTTGTTTACTCGTCATAAAAAATTCTTCTCGTAACTCTTTTTAAATCTATATTTTATAATTACGAATCTACGTAATATGTCTTACATAATTATGTAAATTATCTGTAGTAGCTATTTAGTCATCAATGAACTGATTTTACTTGGATATGTAATTTTTCCTTCAACAATAGCTTAGAGTGTATATTAAGCGTAAGCATTCTAACGGGTAAAAAGAAAATGTTTAAAGCTTATTTGTGGAAGAAATAATGATAGCCGGGTAGTCTAGCGGTCAAGGATCCAGGGCTTTGGCCCCTGGGACCAGGGTTCGAATCCCTGCCCGGCTACTGCCTGATGCTTATGAACCGCTTTACGATATTAAACTCTACAAATTTACCTATACGGCTACTACTACTGCTAAGGGTATAGTTCAGTTAAAGGCAAGGAGTTATTCCTCCTAATTAGTTCTGATTTTTCTTCCTGAAACTCTTCTGCAGCAGTTTTTGCCCTTTCTATTACACCATAATAGCAGTCTTAAGCTCATTGAAATTGCTCTTGACGCTATTTACGTAAAATTCGGGGAAATAGACAAAGGTATTATTTGTCTTTCCAGCATTATTAAGAAAAGTTTTTGTTTGTTTTCTTAATATATTATGCTTATTAACTAATAAGATCTGTAAAACCAGCATTACTAACATATTAATATATAGAACTTATTTTTAAAATCTAGAGAAGTATAAATTAGAAGAGAGATGTCTTGTCCTCAAGTATGAGTTCAGTTATTTTTCTGAAATCGGAAATTACCTCATCGGCAATTCCCCTAGCTTCGTTCTTCATTTCGTCAGTGATACGGCCATTGGACGATTTCATTTCGATGTTGAGAACTAAGGGATCATCGATAGGTCTGCCGATCTGACCTAAAACCTCTACTTGTACATTTGATATATCCTTTACAGTAGTTGCGACTTTATTAGCAATAATCCCCGCAATTACGTTGTACAATTTCCCTACATGATTAACTGGATTTTTGCCTGCAGTGGCCTCAAGCGACATAGGTCTCATAGGAGTGATTAAACCAGTAGCTCTATTACCCCTCCCTGTCATACCATCATCACCATGCTCTGCTGACGTGCCTGTTACTGTAAGATAGAAAATTCCCTTGTCCGGTTTGTCACCAGTGTTTATATGTATCCTTATCTCGTTTTCACCTATCTTCTTCTCAGTCATCCTTAATATCTCTTCCTTGACCTCAGACTTAACTTCAACATAATGGGAGGCGTCCTCAATAAGTGGAGATATAGTAGCCATCGCGATAGTTAGATCTATTTCCTTTCCTTTCCTAAGTCCCATTACTTTTACATCTTCACCAACTTCAGGGTGCTTTCTTTTAAATTCTGGTGAATTCAAGAGCCTCTCTGTACTCAAAACCAGTTCTTCCAGTCTGGAGAGAGGGGCAAAACCTACACCGAAGCTAGTATCATTGGAGAGCGGAACCTTCTTTCCCTCGTCGAAAATCCCTATTAGATCTGTTGAACCCTTACCTATTTTATAATCAATAACTAGATGTTTTTCCGGATCTAGGTATCTGAAATTATCCTTAATCCATTCCTTTACAGTTTCAATAATTATAGTCCCCACAGGTATTGATTCAGAACCTTTATCGCGTACTTCAGTAGTAGCTCTTCCAGACACTATTATATATATGGGATGTATTACCTCTCCTCCTTTAAACATAGGCGTGGCTTGTCCGCCCACAACTAGCGTCTTATCTAGGTTATGATGAAGTATTACTCCATACCTTTTTAGATAGTACTTTGATAAACCTCTGCTTGCGACTTCTGAAGCACTGTCCGCAATATAGTCTGGATGTCCTGTACCTTTTCTCTCGACAAGCTCGACTTCAAGTTGGTTAACGTCCTTCCAATTAGCCTCTTGTACTACTATATTTTTCATTACAGATCACTACCCTACCTACTATGGTATATTTTATATTTTCTTACCCTCACTATTCATAATATTTTCGTAATCTAGACTAACAAATAGTATATTGCTCCCTCTTATCAATACCTCACCATATTTTGTTACAGGTTCATCAGTACCTTCTCTTAATTCAGCACAATCTTTTAGTACAAGATTCATAGTCCCGTCACTCTGTTCTAATCTTCCTATTAAGGCCGTTCCGTCCTTTAATCTTACCATTACTATTTTGTTCACTGCCATTCTTATGTTTTTCAGGGGATTATCAGCTCTAGCTTGCAACACAAAACCCTCCTTATTACGGAATTATAAATGAATACATATATTAAGCTAATGTTGTTACCTCAGCCCTGTTAACTATCTCCTCACGGTTGAGGCTTTCCGCTTTCGATACGCCTTAAAGGGCTCCACAGGCACTGCTAGCCGTCCCAATTTGATCTCCTCAAATTAAGGAAAGCGTTGTAGTTCCTGTCTCTCGTACGCCTAAGTCTGGGCACTTACTTTCCTTTAGCGAGAGGAGGAGTATCTCTGTATCGATGTCTATGACAACAACTTCCCCTGCTACGGGCATTGAGGGAACCGCGATTTTCCACAGGGGCGATGCACATAGGTAAGGTATCAACTTGACGATTACCCTCTTCACTTTATCTAGTGGAAAATCACTAACCATGATAACGCTGGAAATCACTAGCTTCGATAGTTCAAGCGTTCCGCTCTCTTCTCACTCCCTTTTGTCCAACTTCCCCCACTATTTTCCAATCTAACTAAGACGAGGGTACCACTTGAGTACCTTTCCTTGGGGAAAGTGATAACCATTTTGGGAACCTCTGCCTAGCTTGCGAAGAGGTCTCCATCTGTCGCAGAGTTTAGGAATAAAGTTATCAATATTCCCTATCCCCCTTCCCAGTTCTATGGGAGTTGCCTTAATTAAGTCTTGTTTTTCCTCATTGCTTTCGTGAAGGCAAATTTCCCCAGTGTAAGGTGTTACATAACTTGCACCATAACTTCAACTTTGCTTTTAACCACACAACCTCAGTTAGTTAATGTAGGGCCGAAAGTGGAATCTTACGTAAGGCATTACCAGTAAACCTGGGAATAGAAGTGTTTAAACGAGGGGCTATCCATTCTTAGAGGTTTCCCGTCCCCTTTACCCAGTTAAGATAAAGAGCCGTAGTAGCAGTTACTTAAAATCTAAGTAATTTTAAATCAAGTTATGATGAAAAGCTTCTACAACCAATTATTATCAGTTATACCCCTAAATATTGAGGAAACATCGATCACAACGAAAGTTAGTGACGGATATTCCCTAATTAGATAACTAACCTGAGATTCGTTTAATATGTCTGAGTATTGGTGAAAAATAGCATTTATAACCTCATTGACATACAAAAATTTTCTAATAGTATATTGACCCGGCTCAGCGGTCTTAATTACGATCAACGGAAGCTCCACTATGCTATGCAGATATCTAGGTACGACTTCAGCCAGTTTCTTAACATCATCCTCCTTGAGCTCTTGAGTTTCGCCATTGTTCAGTGTAACTCTCCTAGCTCCCCTTAATGCGTCAGTTAGTGTTACAAAGGAAATAGGCATAGTATTTATAACATCTTTCATACCTAAATCGAGTATACCCCTATATAGAACGTTGTCTTTCTCCGACATATCTACTCATACTTACTGACAATCATTGCGTGATCTTTATCGTATGGATCAAGGTCGATCACACGCCTCACATTTAGTCCTCCTTCCTTTAATTTATTTGATTCCTCCTCGAAAACCCTTTGCGGATCTTTAGTAACATCTATACTCCTTGATTTAACGGCTAACAATAACTCTCCTCCTTTCTCAAGGAAATACTTCGCATTGTTTAAGGCTATTTCGGCCTGATTTGGCTGAGCCACATCAATATATATAACGTCCACTTCTTCAACCATAGTTCTATATCTATTTGGAAACCTAGCGTCCTCTAGTATGGGTATCAAATTTTGTCTGTGTTGCGAAACAAGTAAAAACTCCCTCATAACCCTAGGAGAGAATTCGACACTGTAAATTCGACCCTCCTTTCCCACTATATCTGAAAGGTGACTAGCAGTTGTTCCCGACGCAACACCAAGATAGAGAACCACACTGCCCCTTCTAAATGGGGAATAATCAAGTCCGTTCATTATCGCCCCGGCGAATTTGCTTCTAAAGGCATTCCACTCCCTATATTCTACGCCATCGTAGTTTATGAGGCGTTCTCCATAGACTCTATGCCCTGGGGCAAAATTCTTAGTACATAATTTGTAAGTTCCGTCATTATAAGAGCACTTAAAGATTCCTTCCATAACTTGTTGTACGTTTACGACTTCTGACACTGTTATCTACCTCTTCCCCTTTTCCTCCTTTTCTCCTTACGTTCTTTTCTTTCCTCCTTAATCTCTTTTTTGGGAGGTGGATTCGGATATTTGTCTCTGATTTCTTGTATTCTTTTCTCCAACTGCTGACGTAATATACCTCCCACATATTTTCCAGAATATGCGTCTATTTTAGCAGCAGTTGCTAGTTTGGTTGCTAGCGCACGCGCCATTTTACCTCTTTGCCAACGCGGCGCATTATGAATTGCAGGATATTGGAATATTATGCCATGTTTCGGAGGGCGCGTACCTGACCTTAGTGAACGAAATAAAGCCTTCTCAGCACCTAATACTTGTATAGTACTTGCAGGCATTTTTGCAAGTTCCTTAAGACTTCCGGCAAGACTTAAAAGCCTTGCAGCAAGGGAGGAACCCACGAGGGACGTAACGTTGGGAGCTATTTCTTTCATTATAGATTCCGCATATTCTGTAAGTTCGTCTCTTAAGGAGAACAGCGAGAGTATATTTTCCGCCATAACCTTTAATGAACTCAAATCGTCTTCCGATAAATTAGCTCCGAGGCTTCGTTTAGCGGCTTCTGCTATCTTCTTCGCTTTTGCGTCGGGAATACCTAGCTTAGCAATTTTTTCTTCGCTTATGTTATCCCTCTCTCCAAAATCTCGTATTATTTGACTATATAGCTTATGATCCTCTATGAGCTTATCGAGTTCTGGGAAATGAATACTGTACCATTCCCTCAACCTCTCTGAGAAGAGGTTTATGGTCTTATCTATGTCGTCTATGGCCCTGATTGCCTGTACTGCTAGTTGGTCCCTATTCTCGGCCGCCTGTCTAAGTTTCCTCCTTGTAAGCTCTGTTGCTACGTTATTTATAAATTCAAAGAGCTTTTCTTCAGATTCCGCAAAGCCAGTTTTCAGGGCAATTTGTACTAATTCTCCTCTAAACGTCTGAGCACCTATGCTGTTCGGTTCATATAATATTTTAACGCCTAACTTACTTAGCCCTGATGAAACTTCCTCGTTTTCTAAGACGTATTCATCTACCTTAATTTTACTTATGAGTTCGACTGTTGAAGGTAACGGTTCGCCTTTTAATTCATTGAGGAGTGCTTCAACTACTTTTCCAACATCTTCTGTATTTTTTACATAATCTATTAGCTCTCCTTGTTCATTAAAGGCGAATGACCCTATTGCGTGTTCGGCAATGTAAACTCGCATTATTTTACATCCTCTGAAAACGTTTATTAATCAAAACTATAACATTATCTATGTAATAACATGCCGTCTCATGGATCCTTAACAAAGGCAGGAAAGGTAAGAAGTCAGACACCAAAGATTCAACCTAAAGAGAAGAAAAAAGAAAATCCTCGATTAAGAAATAGAATAGAATATAAGAAAAGGATGGAGGAAAAAAAGGCTAGGTAAATATATTTTTTTATATTGTGTTTCTACCCTATGCAATTAACCTCTTATCAAGGAAGAGCGCTCTCTATTTTAGATAACATAGGTGCAAGCATTGGAGACCTGATTGAGATTAAGAAAGGCAAGTACTCATTTACTGGCATACTTATGCCTACCTATTCAGCTGATGATTCAATTGTAGTTTTAAAATTAGAAAATGGATATAATATAGGCATATCAGTAGAAAACAGTGATAGTATAAGGATTTTAAAGAAAAGTCAAAGCGAGCTGGCTACTAAAGAGCTTGTTAGAGAAGAAGGGATGAGTGAGATAAAGATCATTAGTACAGGAGGCACTATTGTTAGTAAGATAGAATATGAGACGGGTGCAGTAAGGCCTGCCCTGTCAACAAAGGAGATACTTAACTTCATACCAGAAATTAAGAACGTTGCTAAGATATCATCAGAAGTAGTATTTTCAATACTCAGTGAAGACATGAAACCCGAATATTGGATAAAAATAGCTGATGCCGTAAAAAGAGGATTTGATCAAGGGAATAAAGGAATTGTAGTAGCACATGGAACTGATACTATGACCTATACAGCAGCCGCTTTAGCATTTTCACTTAAAAAAATTCAAGGACCGGTAGTTCTGGTTGGTTCTCAGAGAAGTAGTGATAGACCAAGTAGCGACGCTACGATAAATCTCTACTCTGCTGTTTACGTTGCAAAGAATTTTCAAATAGGGGAGGTTGTAATTAATATGCATTCAACATCATCTGACACCTATACATACATTCACAGAGGGGTAAAGACAAGAAAAATGCACACGAGTAGAAGAGATGCCTTTCAATCGATTAACGACATTCCAATAGCTAAATTTGACTGGGCCAAAAAAGAAATAGTTATAATTAATAAAAATTATAAAATTCCGGACGACGAAACGTTAGTTGATGCTAAGTTCTCAAGTAAGGCTTTCCTACTTAAGGCGTTTCCAGGTCTTAATGGAGAGGTAATTGATGCGATTGTTGGCTCCGGAATAAAAGGAATGATCATTGAGGGCACAGGTCTCGGGCATATATCATCTGAATTGATAGACGTTCTAAAGAAGGCCATAAAGGATGGCGTATTTATCGGTATGACCTCGCAATGTCTTTTCGGAAGAGTTAACATGAATGTTTACACCACGGGCAGAACTCTTCAAAAGGTAGGAGTAACGCCTTTAGACGACATGTTACCAGAGGTTGCCCTTGTAAAACTTATGTGGACGTTAGCACATTATGAAGAGCTGGAAGATATAAAGAAAGTGATGAGAAGCAATTTAGCTGGAGAGTTATCTCCAAGGCACGTAATAAATGAGTTTCCGAGATGGGAATATGAGTGAATGCGATAAGCTGAGACTTAAAGTTGGTCTAGAGGTTCACCAACAACTAAATACTAAAAGTAAACTTTTCTGTAATTGTCCTACTTTACTTTCTGAAGATAGCCGAACAGCCATTATAAGGGAATTACGTCCCTCACTAAGTGAGCTGGGGGAGGTAGATCCAGCAGCCCTATTTGAATGGGAGAAAGGCAAGAGGTATAAATATTTTCTTAATGACAAATCAACTTGTTTAGTTGAATGCGACGAGGAACCTCCTCATCCAATGAACCTTGATGCAATATTAATTGGGCTGGGTGTAACTAACGCATTGAATGGTATTCCAGTTGATGAGATATACGTTATGAGAAAAATGGTAATCGATGGCTCTAATACATCTGGTTTTCAACGAACAGCTATTATAGGAATTGGTGGAAAAATTGATGATATCGAGGGACCAGTGGGAATTCAAACTATCGCAATAGAGGAAGACGCTGCAAGGAAAATTGAAACAAGGGAAAACGTAGTGGAATATAACCTAGATAGACTCGGATTTCCCCTAATTGAGATATCAACGTCACCAGATATAAGGACTCCAAAACAGGCAGAAAGAGTTGCCCTAAAAATTGGTACTATGTTACGACTAACAAAAATGGCTAAACGCGGAATAGGTACCATTAGACAAGATCTCAATGTTTCAATAATGGGAGGCGTTAAGATTGAAATTAAGGGCGTTCAGAAGCTAGAGGCTATCCCTGATATAATAGAGAGCGAATGCCTAAGACAGAGTGAACTCCTCAACATAAGGCGTGAGTTGGAGAGAAGACTAAGTAAGAATGAGTTGGAGAGAAGAATAGAAATAATGAATTTAACAAACATCTTCCAAAATACCGCAAGTTCCAAGATAAGAACCTCTATACAAAAAGGGGGCTTAGTTCTAGGAATTAAACTATCCAAACTGAGGGGAATCTTAGGATGGAAACTTGGAAAGAACAGAAGGTTTGGCACTGAGATTGCGGATTATGTAAGAGCGCTTGCAGGTCTGGGGGGAATATTCCATTCTGACGAACTTCCCGCTTATGGAATTAACTTAGATGAAGTAAATAGAGTGAGGCAGGAGTTAAAGTGTGAAGAGGACGATGCGTTTATATTAATTGTTGGCGAAGAATCTAACGTAAATAAAGCTATAGAAGTCATTAAGCAAAGAATCACGCAAGCCTTTTACGGTATTCCTAAGGAAACCCGAATGGCTACGGAGGATAATGATACCAAATTTTTGAGACCGCAACCGGGTTCTGCAAGAATGTATCCTGAAACAGATATCCCTCCTATAAGGGTTACGGAAGATATAATTCATCAATCAGAGAAATTCATCCCACCAACTCCCGAGGTTAAAATTAACGAGTTACTTAAGCTCGGAGTGAACAAGGAACTAGCAGAGTCGCTCCTCTATAGCACACACCTCGAACTTTTTGAGGAGTTATCAAAGGAGCTGAGAAACATTAGTCCAAACGTTGTAGCAATAACTCTTGTTAACACTTTAAAATACGTTAAAAGTAAAGTCGAATCTATCGATAAAATTGACGATATTGTAATAACAAAAGTTCTTAACGCGGTAGATAAGGGGATAGTAAATAAGGACTCAATACCACAAATATTTATAGACTATTGTACTAGAGATGAAGAAATAGAGCATATAATTAGCAACTACTCGACTCTTAGTGATCAAGAACTTAATAAGATAATTAGGGAAGTTGTAAACGAAAGTGTTGATGAAATAAAATCTAAAGGAGATAAGGCATTTAATATCATAATGGGCAAAGTGATGCAAAAAGTAAGGGGAAAAGCAGAAGGAAGGAAAGTGGCAGAACTCATAAAGGAAAACATTAATGAAATACATAGGCAATGAGGAGTTACCCCCGAAACGGATAAGGTGAAATAAAGGCATTTGCCTGAGCCTAGGTGAATGATGTCATTGATCGCTATTGAGGATATGATAGAGGCAGTAGCCACTGACACCCCAATAACTAATTTAGAGGAAATTAAGTTAGAAGATTTTGACTTAAATGTAGATCAGTTACCGCTTATATTACTTGAAAATGGCATTAATGAGATATTTTGGGAGAGAAATGCCATTATAATTGGGCCAGACGGTTCGCGAATAAGAAGTTTAGGGCAAGGAGACTTGATAAAAGTACGGACACCAGTCTCTCCAAGTAGTATTCCGTGGAAAATACCTAAACTAGACAAAACTGCACTGACGGAACTAGTCGAGTATCTACTTCCAGTTAGAGAGGGACAGTCGTATTTAAATCCAGCTCCATGGGACACTGACTTTGCGAGGTTAGACCGATCCCTCTATGCATTTAGAGCTGGTGAGATTTCGACGAATTTAAGGGAATCTGAAGAAAAACTGGAGGCAGACGAAATATCCATTACTACTCCGTTTTACAATCCAGAAATTAGATTCCAAAACCCATTGTTTATACAAACTAATCGAATATATAACGGAAGAACGTCTTGGTTGGAGATAAAATTAGATAACGAGGGGATTTTTGCTGCAAGTGAAAGTCTCATGGAATATGAGTTCGTAAGGGGGACGCTCCATTTATCGGGTAAGGACTTAGTGGTCAAGAAATATGACAAATATCCCCAAGATAGTCCATTAAGAACTGCATGGTCTCTCAGTAATGAAATTATTGAACTTGATTTTGAACCAAAGGCAAGCTATCAACTATTTTCCCTAATTCCTTCCTCGGTTATACCAATTCACCTTAGTTTTGTCGGGGGCAATGTTAAACTAAAACTACTTAACTTAAGCGGAAGTCCCGTTATAGCTGAACTAAGAATTGCAGCGCGGATTCTGAAAGCCTCAGTTAATAATGAAGAAATTATACCCGAATTCGATACAATAAAAGTTCCTATTAGGCGTTGGGGGATAGCTAAAGTTGAGATGAAAGTTGTACGTATAGTTGAATCTCTTTTAAAAAAATTCAGGCTCTAGACGTTCTTTCATATATACAGTAGCTGGATTTATACCCATACTCATTTAATGCCCTTCTCCCCTCATAACACAATATGCAATAATATTCTCCTATTGACGAACCTTTACTATTTAGTTTATCAAGAACTTCATTTATAACTCCAGACATCCTCGGATCGCTCTCTAAGAGTGTTCTTATTTTGTTACCTCTCTTATTCTTAACGTAGTTGGAAATAGCGGCTGGGGTTAATCCTAATAGTTTTGATGCGGTGTATAGAGGAAGATGCCTGTCATTAACAAGTCTCTCAGCCATAATCGCTCTTATAGCTGGAAGCAAGCTCTTTGCAGCTAACTCACAAGACAGATAATATCGCTCCTTCCTTGCCTCTTTTCCCATAGATAGTTATTATCTTGTGGAATTAATAAATAAGAGTATAAAAACGATTACGCTCATATCTTAGAAGTAGAGTTCTTCAGAAACAAGTGAAGATAAATGGTCTATAATTCGCACGTAGCGCAGCCACCGGCGAAGTTTTCATCCACTTCAACTTTAGCTATTCTAAGAGACTTAGCGGCTTTTTTCTCTTCTTCTATTTTTTCCTTTTCTTGCTTTAACCCGAAATATATGACTTGCTTAGATTTGGATCTGTCCCTATATACCGTAATTCCCTTTATTCCTAATTTCCACGCCTCAGTGTAAACTCTCCAAACGGTCTCTACACTTTCCTCTTCTCTTAGGTTGATCGTCTTGGAGACTCCAGAGTCGTTCCACTGTTGCCACGCCGCTTGATGAAGGAGATGATACTCGGGCGAAATTTCATGGGCCGTTCTAAATAGTTTCTTTACGCTCTTTGGCATTGGCATATCTTTTATCATCCCGGTCTCGGCTACTTTCTCTATGACCTCAGGATAGTCCATCTCATATTTTCTTAGATAATCTAAGAATAATGGGTCGATCTCAATAAACTTACCAACCGCAACATTCCTTATAAATGCTAAGGCAAACAACGGCTCTATACCTGATGAGGTTCCTGCTATTATCGAGATAGTCCCTGTCGGTGCAATAGAGGTTACTGTTGAATTTCTGAGTCCATATAACACCCTCAATCTTTTTAGTTCAGCGAAATCTAACGAGTCGACTAACTTAACCACGTCTCTTACTCTTTCCGAAATAGGTCCATTTATTCCTGTTGTTTCCAATAAGTATTCAAACGACCTAGCAGTATCAAAAATATCTCTATATAATGATGGATTGTAATCCGGGAATGCACCTTTCTCTTTTGCTAACTCTATTGACGTGAGAAAAGCGTAATAATAGATGAACTTCGATAGTTGGTATGAGAAGTATATAGCGTCTACTGAATCGTAGGGAATTCCAAGCTTTATTAACATCCTTGCAAGTCCCATAACTCCCAATCCAACTTTTCTAGTTCTTTTAGTTGCATTTTCAATTTGTTTAAGAGGGTATCTGTTTTTATCGATGACTCTATCCAGAAGTCTTATTCCATACTTTATAGTCGAAATGAGACCCTCCCAATCGATCTTCCCATCGTTTACGAACTTCTCTAGATTTATTGACCCCAGGTTGCATGATTCCCACTGGAGAAGAGGTTCTTCTGCACACGGATTGGTGGCTTGGATTTTTCCTAAATACCACACTGGATGCCTTCTATTTATTTCATCGATAAATATTAGACCTGGATCTCCAGATTCCCACGCACCCTTAACTATTTGAGCGAATATTTCCCTAGGATTCACTACCTTAGAGACTGCTTGTTCTTTCTCCGCGATGATAGTTGCCTCTTCTAAAGTCACTATAACGCTTTCATCAAGATAAACGGATCCCTTTTCCTCAAGTTCTTGTAATATGGCCTCCTGTACCCACTCCTCAGTTATTGAATTCCTTGCCTTGTTTATAAGATACCCAGTCTTTCGAGGATTAATTAGGCGCCAAGGAATATCAGAGTTCATGCTCTCCATAAAGGCATCATGAATTGCAACAGAGATATTGAAATTCTGAAGATGTACATCCCTAGATTCCCCTGTTTTTGATTTAATAAATTCCTCAACGTCGGGATGCCAGGACGCCAAAATTCCCATATTAGCGCCCCTCCTTTTTCCTCCCTGTTTAACGACATCAGTTGATACGTCAAAGATTTTCATAAATGATACAGGTCCTGACGCTACACCTGCTGTTGACGCCACCACGTCGCCTTTGGGTCTAAGCTCAGAGAAATCAAACCCAGTTCCTCCCCCTTGCTGATGCACTATTGCCATGGCCCTTAATGTGTCATATATTCCGTCTCCTTCAGGAGTTATCATAGAGTCCTTAACGGGAAGGACGAAACACGCTGAGAGTATACCTAATCGTGTACCGCTATTCATTAAAGTCGGGGTGTTTGGTAAAAACTTTAAAGAGGACATTATCTCATAAAACTTCTCTTCTTCTTCTTTTGTCTCCGCCAAGAAATGAGCAACTCGGCGGAACATCGCTTGGGGAGTTTCTATATACCGTAAAGTAGCTGGATTCTTTAGTAGATATCTTGCTTCTAGGACTTTTAATGCGTTATATGAGAGGAGAAGATCTTTCTCGTCAAACTTATCCCACTTTTTATTATATACATGATTATATATCCTCGCAAGGACATATCTCTTTGCAATTACTTCATAAGAAGCATTATTTACAACGTGCTGTATAATATGTTTTTCAACTATATCCGCTATGGTCTTAGTTTCAATAGCGTTATCCTTTGCGGAGCTAGAGATATCCGATAAAATTTCCTCGATCAATTCAGATGGGACATGTTTGCGTAGTTTATCAATGCTGAAGTCCTCAATTCTTCCGTCTCTCTTTAGGACCTTCAGATGAACTTGGCTGTTAGTAACTAACGATGCATTGGATTGCATTACTCCAATTCTACGTAATTCCCATTTATTTCTCTTTCCTCATTTGGAAGCAGTATGACCCCCAGAAATTCCACTTATTGCTATTATCCTTGGAGTTTTTGCCTTATTTTTAAACTAGATAATCCTTGAGGGTATTTAATGTATAATAAATATTAATTAGTTTAACAACTAAATCTTTATATTCATTGGGGGTTCAGAGGGGGCGGAGGATCCGCGAGGACGAATAGGCTCCTTTGTATGAGTTTGAGTATCGGTTCGCAGCCAAATACACTAATGATGGTGATCAACGGAGTAAGCGTTACAGAGACACCTAAGCGAGAGTGAATGCGGTAAGGCTCTACTCCAATTTGAAATCCTACGTGGGACAGTAACGTCAACTTTATGGTGCGACCCTTAGCGCCTGCGGAGCCCTCTGGGCAGGGTGGAGCTGAGAGCAGGAAGCCCCTTCTGCTGAGAAAGGCGAGTTCGCAGAGATAATACGTTAATTTAATTAGGGGTATAAACGTGGAATTACGAGAGATTGAACGCTTTTGCAACCCACTATAAAAGCTCTTTCTTACTCTTGATTATCGAAAATTACGAGATTTCTTCCGACTATGTTTAGTAAACTAATTTTATATTACCTATATCCTCATAATTAAGCGAATTTAATTCTAGAGATGTGTTCTATAACTTTCTAGTTATTCACATTACGCATTGGACACTGTGACCTAGGGAAACTTTTATTACTTATAGCGACCGCATTAACCGTAGGAGTTACAATGGACAATATTGACATTCTCAATAAGTACGTAGGGGATATCATAGAGAATATTTTAACAAACGATTACCGGAATTTGGACGTAGATACCTACTATATAGATTTACTTATGTATATATACAACAAATTAGTTAAGAATTGGTTTAACGGTAATGAACCGGATACCGAAGAATTTGCAATGCGACTACGTAAGTTAAGGAGTAGAAATAAAACAATGTTAACGATATTAACTAAATACTTGATAAGCAAATACTTGAAAAAATATTACGCTTATAGCAGATGACACGTGCCTCGTAAACGAAATTCCTCAAAACAGGAGGCAAAACGTACCAGGAAGAAGAAAGAAATAGATATAGACGATTTATTAAATGAATATCTTGAAGAGATAATAAAGGAGTTATCCCTGGAGAATCTAAATCTCTCCCATGATGAATACATAGAGATTCTTAAGGAACCCTTTGCTTCGGCAGTAGGTGATGTTTCGACTAAACCTAAGGTTAAGACAATTATTAACAGATTTACCAATAGGCTTGACGATTTGTTAGACTTAGTTTCCATCAGAATACTCGAACTAAGAGAAAAACTTGACGAAAAGCAACTGGAGTTCGTAATTTTTCACCTCAAGAATGGAATTAAAATGTACGCACCTTTCCTATATTCAGAAGCAATAAAGGTAGGACGTAACGATTTAATTGATTACCTAAGGAACTCTTGGTCAAAATATGGTATCAGAACTCCCGTAAAATGTCCTAAATGCGGATTCGAGGCAATAATGCCTGATCTCATATGCAAGATATGCGGATACACTGTATCGGAAAAGTACGTGAAAGAACAACTTAAAGTAATTGATAACCTATACGAGCTAAAGCGAACTGATCCAGAAAAATTTTCTGAGATAATAAAAAGTAGACATATATATATTGTAAACAATTTAATAATCACAGAAGCTGAAATTAGGCAGAGTAGAGAACAAATATTTTACGAAATAGATCTCACTGAAAGCGATATAAAGAGCGTCTTAAAAGGGTAGGTACCTTATTACTAACAAAATCGCTGCTTCGACGACTTGTTTGTTAAACAGTAAGAATAGAGTATTACCCAAGCTGAATAAGGCCACGGGTAAATTTGATTAATTATCTCTCCACAATGTTCCAGCTTTGCCTCAAATGCAATGGAGTTTTCCTCATGAAAAGGAATATAGATCAAAACTTTCCTGACCTTTATCTAACTAATAGTATCGTAAAAAAGTAATACGGGAATTAGGGGTTTTAATAATCCTGTTTAGGGAACCCGCGGAAATCCATGAAATTCAGGAAAGCGCTATAGATATAAAATCAAATATCACGCCGCTATTATAACAACTTTATTAATCATAATAATATTTAATATTGTCTAATGTTCTTACTGTCGATTGACGTCCCTACAACGTTTACATATATCGGATTCAGAGAAGGCACCACATCTTGTGCATTTTCTCTGAGTAGCGAAAAGTTCAATGGATTTGTGGAAAGAATGTAAAATCTCCTGATTTCCCTCTAAAGACTCCTTTACCCAAATTAGAAAGTGAGTAAACGATGCAACGGGAAATTTAGATTCTACTCCATAAACTATCTCCATGTTTAGTAATGAGATATTATGTAGTGGAAAACAAAAATTACATGAACCGATTTTCGTGTAGTGGGTATATAATGAAAGGTAACCCGCATCTCTCGACACGGCAGACGATATTAATAAGTACATGAAGATCTCCGCAGGAAAAGGCATGACCACGCCGTTAGGTTTTTCTTTGCTACAAATTTCCAAAGAACGAATTATCGCGTCATGAATATAGCTATCCACTGATTGAGAACTTAATTCCAGCGAAAACGTCTGGTAATAGATAGTAGTTTTTTTCGCTATTTTCGTTAAGGTCTCCTCTATTATTTTTGATAATCCTTCAAGCCCATTTAATTCTAGAATAATGAACCTGCTTTCGTAATCAACTAGGCCAGATTTGAGAAAATTCTTTCTAATAGCGTTGTTAATTTCATTTCTTGCACAGATTGGACAGAGTTTTCTCCCGTTTAGGTTTACTATACTTTCCCTTACTTCACACCTATAACATTTGATACTTTGTTCCCCAGACATATGGAATATAAGATTCCTGTTCGTTGCCATTAAATTAGATTTGCGGTCACTCTTGTTCCGCCAAAAAATTTCGAGACAGTGTCCAATGTGTAATTAATGTGAATAATTAGATAAACTAAAAAGTTATAAATACCTCTTTGGAATTAAATCCGCTTAATTATGAGGAGAGAGTTAATATAAAATTAGTTTATTAGGTCTAGTCGCAAACAATCACATATTTTTAATCCGGAAGGTCAAAAACTAGGTTTCCGGCATTATGTGTTAAACGTTTACTAAGGATATAGCTGGATATTTTAAGCTTAGGAGGTTAGCAGAGGAGTTTAATCACTTGGAATCTCTCTGTATTACCGTCCTAATTGAATAGTATGCCTTATCCCCGTATTCTAAAATCTGGTTTTTAAAGTAAATAGCATTCATTACACATTGGACACTATCTCGAGGAGTGTACTCATAATTTTTTATCTCCCTCTCTAGTTTATTATTCAGTGTTAAATATTATGGCCAGAGCAGACAGAGTTTATCAACTGATTAAGCTTCTCCTTTACGTTGCCAAAGAGGAGGGAGTTGAGGTTACTGCAACGAAGCTACAGAAGATATTCTTCTTACTTGAGAAGGAGGGGGGAGTTGATTTAGGCCTTGAATTTACGCCTTGGTTCTTCGGCCCCTACTCAAGTCTGCTTCAAGACTATATTGATAAGCTAATCGAAAAGGGAGACGTGAGCGTCGAGGAGGAAGAGGTAATAGACGTCTTGAGCGGTCAGGTAGTCGGTTATAAGAGGGTTTACGTCCTCAGTTCAGACGCTAGTCAGGACGATAAAAGCATCGAGAAGTTCTTTAGAAAGTGGGTTAAGATGAGTAGAAGTGAGATTTTAAATTACGTTTACAGAAAGTATCCGGAATACGCTAAGTATTCCCTGATTAGGGATAAGATTTTTGGGAGTCCTTAATGAGTAAAAAGAGGAAATCGTTTTTCGCGAAATTTATAAGTGACTCTTTAACATTTTTTGATGCTGCGCTCAGCATATACGAAAAACTACAAAGCGGCAAGAAGCCGTTCTTTTCTGACATAAGGTCCTTAGAGTATCAAAAGATTTTCAACCTTGCAAGATCTTTCGAGACTTTGAGCAAAGCCTGTCTCTCCGCGTACGGTGGATTAATTGCATATCCAGCACTCTTAGTAGCCAAAGCCAGAAAAGGAAGCCAGATAGCTCTCAGGCACGAGCAGAAGGTTATAAATTACCTAAGAGAATTAGTAAAATAATCTTTAGACCTGAAAAATATTAAGAAAAAACTAAGTCACGACCCCGTAGGTAAGTCCCAAATTCCAGTCCTTTTGATAGCTACAGCAAAGTTCTTAAGACAATTAGGGGAAAAGGAAATTGCGGAATTATATGAGCAAGTTGCAGATTATTTGAAACAGAGCAACAAGACTTACATGGAGTTGCTGGAGATAAGAAAGAGAGTGGTGTCTTCAATTCAGCTAAAGGAAGTTCATAAGCAGCTTCTCGATATCATCGAAAAGTGTTTACAATCAGGGTCTGAGGATGAGATTTGCAAAAACTTGCCCAACGACGCCGAGAAAATATTCGGCGTCTACAAGGAGAAGCCTTACCTAGTTGATCAGATACTAACGATACTGGACTTAGGAATTCAAGAGATGCTTGGCGCCATGGTTTATACGGCCTATCTAGCTAAGGCCGCTGCAATTGCGGACTATAGCGCAGGTAGGGATGAAAACGATGAAAAATACTTAGGGGAGGTGAGAGATCATCAGAAGGAAATTATTGAATTTATGATGAAATACGCACAAATAAACAAGGAGTTTGTGAAGAGCGACGAGGTGGACGAATTTATGAGGGAAGTTGAGGATAATGCCAGACAACACTTGTCCGGGGAGAGCTGAACTACATTACTTATTCGTTCAGGATTAGCAGATGTCCTAATGCAATCCCGAAATAGTTCCCTGGATTAAAAAGTGTAGCACCATCTTATGATCACACATTCCTTCAATTTCATCTAGGTAAACTGCGGGTGTTAATATAATTTCTCTCGCGCATTAAGATAACGACTAGCGCTTATCCAGTTTTCCTTAACAGTTTTTCAAAGTTCGATGAGAATAATCAGTATACCCTTTTTAATGTCCTTAACAAGTATATTATTATGAAGATTGTTGACGATAAGGATGGTGAAAGGTTCTTAGAGTTAGAGAACGAACAAGATATAGACGAATTTTTTGATGCCATAACAAGGAGGGCTAAAGAAAAAGCTAATGACCGTAAACCTTCTTATGAGACCCAACCTCCTAAATAAATACGATACAGTTTATTGAGTCGACACTGTAAAGCATTCTTATATCACCCGTAACTTCTATGGAAAACATAGAATTCCCATACTTATCCTTTCCCAGTTTCTCCCTGGCGTATTTAAAAGGGTCACTTTTGAGTAATTTAATATTCTCTTTAATCATATTTAATATCTTGACGTTAAGGAACTCATAAAAAACATACTCCGCTAGCTCATCCAAACTCCTAACCTTCTTCCTGCTAACTCTTATCTTCTACTCCTTACGAACCATAATAAAAGAAATATAATGCTTATTTAAAAATATTTTTCTATTAGTTTAATATCTCATTATGAATAATAGTTCTGCTACCATTTATTTCTTCTAGATCTTTTTGTCTTAGTTTTAACTGGGTGTGCTGAATTCTTTAACGCTTCATAGTCCTTTATCCTTAATAAAGCCTCTTCAGGTTCAGTTACTCCTTTCAGCATCTCTGCAAGACCGTTTTCACCTATGTAATTCAGCCAAGAGAGGATATGACCTTCTTTCAAGTGGTATCGAGGTGCTGCAGGACCCTCTTTGGACAGTCTTTCCACTTCCTTTTCCAACTCTTTCACGTTATACGCAACTCCTGTTACCTTATTATATGAAATAGAACGGCCCCAGATCACTCACTTCCGTTATTCTGCTTTTTAAAAACCCTTAGACTGTGGAAAAGAAATGGGGGATAATGTATTCGGAATCGATATAAGACGATTCAGCTTTCTCTTCATAGCGAATAATAATAATCTTAGCGTTTGTAGCAAGTTTCGCAAATATAAAAATACCTGAGCAGAACACTTCCGTTCAAGTTGGGACATTGACGCAAAATGAAAATTACACACAACCTCAGCTGTTCAAGTATGCATATAACAAAACGATAACATTAGCTCCAGTTCTTTTAGATCTACAGGTGAGGGCAGGATAGTTCGCATATCTTTTTAACTAAACATCTCAATAGGGAGAGAACGTCATTTTTCCCTAACCTAGTGATGAAGGGGGCAAAAAAGCCACGGGCTAAGTTTTTTCCCATTTCCCCCTGACACGTGATGAAAGACCTCTACGCTGAGGGGAAACGAACATGCCCCCTGATGTTTATTTTCTTCTTAGTCATTTATACTTTTCTAAGTCTATGTTGTTCTTCTTAGCGTATTCCTTCAAACCCAGGTCAAGGATCTCGTCCGCTACATCTGCATACCTCTTCCCCACATCTACAGCTATCCTCTTTATGATCTTAGCGTATTGAGGGCTTACCCAGAGCTGTTCCTTGTTTGTAGGGTGAGATACCATTTATATCGTTATTCAAAAATACCTATTTAGATGTTTAAAAGCTTTACTGTTTAGATAAAGTGTAGAGGTTACTATAAGAACTTTCCATATACTATTTGTAGAGTGATATTAACCAAACTGAAAGAAAATCAGAAATACTTAATATCCCTAAATAGAGAACTATAATGGGGACGGGTCAAAAGATGAATGGAACGACGGTTGACACATGATAAGCCAGTTACGAGCTAACCCGTCCCTCATTTTTATCTTTCTTCTCGGAGGTAAAAAGCGTTACGTAAACTGGGGAGTTTGGGTCGTTCACCCGTTAATTGCAAATTCACTTTATTTTATTAGTTTGAAATTAACTATTTCATTGTGGATTGGTAATACTAAATAAGGGAAGAGCCGGAAATAATACCATGGAACAACCTGAATTGTCAAATTTCAGCGAATACGGTATTATCTTCCAGCTCGTCCCGCCTTCTACAGAACGCGTTATTAAACAAATTGGTCGAGGAGATCGAGGGGAAAGCCCCTGAGGAAGCGGAGGATATAATTCCAAAGTACGCTAGGGAAAAGAAGGTAAAGAGGAAATGGTACTCTAGTTTCCGCTTCCTCAAGGGTTTCGTGCTCTTGATGAAGGGTAGGAGAAAGATCTTCAACATTTTACGTCAGCGCGAAATTACCTGTCTTTTGCAGGAGGGAAGAGGGTCAAGGCGCGTGAGGAGGAGGAACTGGAGCATGAGAGTGAGGCAGTCCTCACGTTCCTCCTCATACTCATGCATCGGTGGGAAATTAAACGCTAAGCTTCTAATGCTAACCCTAGACGTTAAGGGTGACTTCAAGTACGTGCATCGTTGACGGGAAATACGTTAAGTTAACTCATGGGGAGAAGGGAGTGTTCCTCGTCGCGGTAGGGGTAACATCCGAGAGGAGGATAATACTTGACGTAGTGCTAGCTAGGGAAGAGGACAAGAAGAGGTACTGGGACTTCCTCGTGACAGTGTCCAATATATAATTAAAGTGAATAACTAGATAAAGTAAAAAGTTATAAAACACGTAAGTCTAGAATTAAATTCGCTTAATTACTAGTAAAAAAACAATATAAAATCAGTTTGTCAAGTGCACTCACGACTAATCTCGATTTTTCGAGAATCAAGGCTAGGGACGAGCTTCTCTAGCCGGGTTTTAAGTGGAGATTTTAACGTTTGTTAATGGATCTGAACAGGTGAATATTGTAGGCTAGGCCCAAGAGGTTGGCAAAGACGTTCAATCCCTTATGCTACTCGCGTAAGGCCTCATGTTCTGAGGAAAGTGTCAAAGAACTCTACACCACCTCTCAGTACACCAAAGCCCCTCTTGACTCTGATCACCTTGCCCCTCTCCGTAAACCCTCTGTCTACAAGCGTGATCACGTTGCAGACGGGAGACTTAAAGTTGAAACTTTGGCCGGAACTATCTTAACCTTGCAAACCATGAGGGTCTTAAGGAGAACCCGGCGAAGCACTTCCCTCCGAACCAGGTTCTGCCTCACTTCTTTCCCCAGCTTCCCTTATGTCCCCAAGGGTGTAATTTCTCGGAAATGAGAGAAAAGAGTTGATCCCTTTTCCTCTCATCGAGCGTCGCAAGTACTTCATGAGGTTTCCTCCTTGGATCAATTTCCCTGAGATCCAGTACAAGTTTCTGTGCGTTTCCACGCTCTTTTCCCCGTGAGGAGGCTCCACGGGAAAGCTATCAACCTTTGCCTTCCGAACTTCTCCTTCGCTGGGAAGTGGTGGAAGTTGCTCCTCGTTAACTCGCGACTCTAATCGCCTGAAGACCTTGAGGAGCAGATCCCTTATTCTATCTTCGTATTCGTACGCAAACCAGTTCAAGAGGACCTCGAGGGAACCTCTTTAACGCCGAGGAAAACCTTGACCACTTCATTGGTAACCGCTAGCACAATTACTCCCCTATACGACTCTTTGAAAAGCACTCTCACGATCATCATCTTCAAGTAGACCACGTTAGTACTTGGAGAACTCGTGATCCTTGAACTCCCTTTCAATTACGTCCTCTAACTCACTCAGGATTTCCTCGCACTCCAAAAGATATTTACTCTTCCAACCCAACTCTTGGGGGATTACGTCGGAATAAATCTGAACCACGGTATAACCTAGGCGTAATCCCCTTAACTATTATCCTCCTAGATGAGTTCTTGAGGTTTTATTTTTCCCCAAAAATTTACTTAATAAACTAGATTACATTTATTAGACATTGGACACTATCACGTAAAGAAGGCCAAACGTTAGCTTCCCCACCGAACGAAAGACCACCGATATATATCTAAAACTAGAACTTTAAATTAAATCTATTTTTTACGTAATTCAGTTTATTTATCGGATCATCAACATTTGGTATTGTTATATCTCTGCCGTCTACCGTAAGTATATGCCAGTCCCCAATTTCCTTGTAGACCGGCGAAATTATATTTGCCGTTATACTAGGTCTATTTGCGACGTTTTCCTGTCTAACATTCATTACAGTTATAGTTTTTACCTGATCCCATGTAACCACTTGTTCTCCTTCTAAATTATTAGCGATTTTACCAAACTTTTTCCCTACTCCTACTAGCTTAACTATACCGAATGCACTACCTGCAACCAAGCCAATACCGATTGAAGTAGGTATCCAGTCTACGGGATAACTAAAACTAGTAGGTAAAGCTAAAGAGACGAGAAATATTCCAAACACAGCAATAAAAGCTAAAACTATTATTCCTATTGCTATTCCCAATGTAGCAGCAAAACCTCCTACTCTCTTTAATCTGTTCATTCTGTAAATTCCGTCATATGCCGCAGCATAGAGTGGAACGAAAACCCTAGATGACATCATTTGATACCTAGTCTGCATCGGGTTGAGGGTGACTATTTCATTGTAATTGAACTTCCTCATCATTATCTCTTTATAGTTGAAAACATATAAATGTTGCAGTCGTAGAAATTAACTAATGCTTCTGTTCTGTATAACGTCATGCAAAGCGGGTGGATACGTAAAAATTAATGAATGCAAAAATACTAGTTTGTATTCACGAGATCTATAATAATAATATATATAATACAAGCTGAGAATAGAGAGTCAGAAGTTCTAATGAAAGCTGCAAGGAAAAAAATAACCATTTAAGATTAGCTAAGGCTATATTCGTTACTGACAATGGAAAATTAGTTGCTGTATCAGTCTTGTTTTACCAAAAAATCTCACGGTTGTAAGATATTATTAGGATAACTTGTGTATAAAAATATAGGATTAAGTCAACTTAGAAAGCATTACAATATGATACGTTTAGTCAAAATCTACTATATTTTACAAGTTAATGATAATAAATACAAGAAGTTCTGAATTTATCTCACGAGGTTAAAGCAAGGTCCATAGTCGACTCCCTAGTCTGAAAATGCCTAGAGGAGATTGATGAACTGGTAAAACGCTAGGGGCTTCTCTCCTGATGCCTTGAAGTTAAACAAGAGGAAGAGGTAAAAGTTCCAGGAAGGGTCAAGTAGCGCGTAGATCAAGTAGAGGTAGAACTTGTCGCAATACTTCCCCATGAGTTCTATCCTAGCTTTCCTCGTCTTGAACTCTTCCTCTATTTGCCACCTCAACCTGTAGGTCTCGGCCAACTCGTGATAGTGCCCAATGTGCAACAAATGTTATTTACTATATTAACTAATTATAAGATATAAAAATAATTAAATCTACGTTGTATAATCAGGATGATAGTACGGGGGAATTACGGGAAATTAAACCCCATTGCCGACTTCCTAGGCTTAAAAATATTCGGCTATACCCTCTGCTAACTTTTAACTCGTAGAACTGAAAACCTCTTTTTAGCTTTTATTGCTAAGAAATATATGGTTACTTTTGCTTACTATTAATAAACTTATTTTATATTACTGTCATACTTGTAATTAAGCGAATTTAATTCTAAAGAGACGTGTTTATAACTTTTTACTTTATTTAGTTATTCCCTTTAATTACACATTGGACACTGTCAAGTGAGAGTGAGAAGCCGAAATCCCTCATTGCATATTTTATGTGTCTGAGCCTTTCTTCTCTAGTCGCTTTGCTCTTTTGTTCCAGAATTTTATCAAACAGCTTTAGATCCTCCTCAGTAACCACGTAACTATTCGTATTCTGTCTTACATAATCTCTTAAGAATCTGTTCAGCATCATAAAAAGCAAAGAACGAAACTGAGGATCCTCAACTGCAGTATTCACTACTTTTAACAAATCGTTTATGTCAGCCTTCTCTATCTTCTTACCGTATACTATTCTCGCAATTTCGTCAGGGGCTAGAAACTGCAGCACTTTCTCTAGGAACTCTTTCGGGGTCTCCCTCAACCCTTTCTTATATCGCCACCCTGTAGCTTTTGAAATCCCCCATTTGCTCATAAGTTATCCCTTTCTCTTCAGTAACATATGTAAATAGCTGAATTTTTTGCTCATTTGTGAGCTTATCTATATCTATTATTGCCATAATATTAATTTCTACCTCTGGTTTAAGATGGTTTCCATTTTTCCTAGATGGTTTCCGACCTAACCCACCTCTTTTTCAATTTAATTAAAAATTAGTGCCGCGGCCGGGATTTGAACCCGGGCCACAGGCTTGAGAGGCTATAAGCTGTTTTAATTAAACCATGAACAGAAACGTTTTGTGTTGCACGTTGAAGCAGAAGTAGAATCACGCTATGAGAGAAAAGTAGAATAAAATGATAGCAGGAAATCGGTCACCGTTTCAAAGTGTTAACCCCCCAGGTAACATGAATATTATATAAATACAATTGCTTGGCCTAGTGTGTATATGCTAATGTAAGCTACAAATAGCAATATTTTAAGCTTAGAATTAACATCTCTATAAATTTCAGTCAGGGCGTAGGCAGAGATGAATATGGGGATTGCTATATCAAATACCCCATATGCAAACTGTAACGTAGAAGAGAAATTATAAAAAATATTATTTATTATTGATAGAGAATTATATATTGTATAATTTATAAAAATATGGCCAATTATTGACATCAAATAGCCAATTATAAAATCAATAATCATAAGAAAGATCCCTGATAATATATTGTCTTCATCGTTCATTTTTATCCCCAACTCATTAAGTATCGTCAGGTAAGAAAAATAATTCGGTTATGAGTAGGTATGATTAAAAACTTTACTACTATGATTTCTCTGTTAACCCCCAAGTTAACGTCAGTTTCTTTATTATTACTTAGCTAAAGTATAATAATAAAATGTATAAATAGTTTATACATTCTAGTGTTCAGACAGTACAGTAGCTAGAATACGTTTCACTACATCATCTAATTTTAAATCCGAAGTATTCAATACTATTTCCTCTAATCCGCAGTTTTTATGGAAATCTATAAAACATTTTTTATTCTCGTACCAATCATAAATTTCTGGAGTTTTTGCACGGTTATTCATTGTGAAAATATTCCTTAATAAACCTTGAGTAGGGTTAACAAAGTGTAATACTTAGGTTCTTATCGCAAGAGCTTACGGATGGTAGCAAAGAGGTAAGCCTTGATAATACTATGGAAACCTTATACTATTATAGTATACTATAATAGTGACCATCTGATTACTTCGTCTGCTATACATAAGACGTTAAACCCATTCACTCCCCAGTTTACGCTAACTTACTAACTCTTCTCCTGCCCTAAGCCTATAAATTCTGAATTTTTTGCCTCCATATTTCATCCACGACCTTGTAATAATCCCTTCCTGTGCCATCTTCGTAAGTGTTACAAGAATCAAGTTCTTATTATATCTCGTCTTTTCTTCTAAGTAATCTAAAGTAGCCGAACCCTTTGCCGCAAGTATTGCTATTATAGCTTCCCTCACGCTTAATTTTCCCCTCATTCTCTTCTTTCTCATACGATAAAATTCGCTAAATAGGATTAAAAATAATTAATATCCGTAGGACGTTTCAAAAGTTAAGTTTCGGTTACTCCTCTTTCAGGATTAATTATAATTAATCTTCTTTTCATTATCGCGAGATATAGCCCAAACAAGCAAAATTTTGGGGATCCGGGCAGGATTAACTATAGAATTGACACAAGCTACCAATATTGAAGGTTTAAATATGTATACAAATGACATACATTCGATAAAAAATGGAGACAAGAAAAAATACTAATCAGGATGAACTTTCCTTCGAAGAGAAGGGAGCTATTGATTTGGTTCTTAATGGATATGGCATTAATAGATATCGTATTAAGTCAACGTTAGAAGCCTATTATAAATTCGCCGAGGACATAAAGAAAATTATCAACAGGGATAGGAATAATCCTAACCTAGATAGAGAGATAAGCGAAATAGCGGAAGAGTACGCGATAAAAGATGGATTGAATAAAGACGCTCTGATCAAGATTGCGATGAAGTTTAAAAACAAACATTAGTTATATAGTTTTTCTCAGTAAATCGGAAGGTATTTCAAAAATTACTCTACTGATATTAGGGCACTGCACATAGTCAGATAATTCGAGTCTGTAGTCTAATCTTATCGTTATCCTCATAATTAATTTCACTATTCTTTAGAACATCTAGAATTATTTCGATTAAGTCATTTATGTCTTTTTGTAGACTTTGCGACTTGCCATCAGGATCTAATACTCTCTTTATAGAGGGCTCTAATGTGTAATATAACTTGTTTTTGAGTTCATCTCTACCTATTTCACCGTTATTCTGGCCTATTATTTCTCTCACTAGATCCACAAAGCCACCTTTTCTACTTCCTATTACACCTCTCGCTGAAGGTAATATGGGAAGCCCGTAATTTTGCCTTAAAATTCTCAATAACTCTCGAACTATTTCCACTTTATTAGTCCTTTTTACTACAAGCTTTCCGTTTTTAACTTCTAAGATATCTGATAATCTGTTCCCTTCTCTGAGTGTATTAACCAGAATATCGGGAGTTTTACTATATCTCAACCATACTATCGTGTCCAGATCGAAAATATGAACCCTTATGTAAGAATTTTCTGCCATCTGTTCAACTTCATTTTTATCTATTACTATCGGGTTACCGTTATCATCTGTAAGTCTACTGAATACTCCATTACTCCATTCTCGTGAGCTTATTTTATTTTCTATTATATCTCTAGCTCTTTTTATTTGATTAGGCGCTAAATTCAGATCCTCCTCGAATTTTTGCTCAAGGCTACTTTTCAATTCGCTTTCTATTTTTTTAACATAGAACTTTTTCACTTCTTCTCCGCATTTCTCATAAAGTATGAGAAAGTCTCCTATCTCTGGGATTATAATTGCCTTCTCCAGTCGTGTTATATCTTCTATTCTATCAAAGTTACCCGTTATTTTTGCTATGGACGATTTCGCTAGTATACGTGTAGATTTCAAGTTGACTCCTATAAACAAGTGACATGAACATTCTATATCGTTAATACTGCATCCCCACTGCGTATATAAAAGTAAAGTTAACTTGTGTTTTAATTCTCTCTTTAGATCAGATATATTTTTATTATATATAATATCGTCTGTATAAATATTATCGTCTATGCGTTTAACGTTTAGCTCACCGGCTGGATACTCCTCGGAATTTTCGTCATCATGTTGTTGATTAATGTCACAAAAGCAGTTGATATTTGTTCTAAATAATTGGAGCAACACCGTGTTTACATCTTTAGCAGGAAGTCCTACTCTATATACTGTATACCTATAACTGTTCTTTTTGTTGCCCTTTTGTACTATATATACATTCGCCGAATCTCCACGAAAATTATTTAATACTTGACATAGATAGTTACTACTAAGCTCTTCATCCATAATTTTTCACACCCCTTCAATACTTTTTTATTTTAAGAAAATCTAATATTTATATGTTAGATAAGTTAGGAAAATTATTGCTTATACTGAATGAGTATGGAATCGCCTTGTTCTATCTGACGTACGTTACATTTAATCATTTGTTGTCCTTCTATTTGTCATTAATAGTAGCAATTCTGGTATTTCTCGGTCTTTTTATATTCGTCGTAATTTTCGTGTCCAGTATTCTCCCTGCAAGGACTGCTAGCCGACTGATATCGGGAAAGATAATAGAAGCTAGAAGGATTCACTATCAGATCATCTCATTTCAAACTAGTAACGTAATCCCTTTTGTATTAGCCTCCTACGATAACGTTATAACCTTAATCATTAGCTGGATCATGTTATTTCTCTTTATAGTACTATCATACAACGATGTTTCGATATTAGCATTGAACCCGTATCTTTTGTTAAGGGAGTATAGCCTTTACCTCATAAAGGTAGAGATACCCCACTCAAATTACAAAGATTATTACGTATTTTCAAGAGATGATCTTGAAACTAGATCGGGTCTCGAACTGAATACTGCCCATCTTTATGAGATTGATAACAATTTGTATATTGTGATAAATGTAGAAGGTGAAGAAAACAAAAACACTAGTATGAATCCCTAAAAGGGATTATAGTATTACTTGAGACTACAATTTTGCTCAGTAAACTGGGGAGTTAACACAATTTTTTCTCACGCATATTTTCTTCATTAGATCCCACATATGCGCTTTTACTGTTTAGTTAACAGTTTTTCAAAATTCAATGAGAATAATCAGCATACCCTTTTTAATGCTGCTTAATAAACATATGCTTATGAGAATTGAAGATAAGGACGAGAAAGGCGAGGGTTACTTAGTTATTGAAAGTAAGGAAGATTTTAAGAAGTTTAAGGAGGACCTACTCAGACTGGCAAGGGAAAAAGCTAAGGCCCGTAAGCCATCTTATGAGACCCAACCTCCCAAATAAACACGATACAGTTTTTTGGATCAGCACTATAAAGTATCCTTATATCACCCGTAACCTCTATGGAAAACATGGGATTTCCATACTTATCCTTTCCCAGTTTCTCTCTGGAGTATTTGAAAGGGTTTTCCTGTAATAGTTCTAGTTTCTCTGAAATAAGCATTATCAGCTTATCATTATACGTATCCGTAGCATACTCTAAAAACTCTCTGTAACTCTTTACCTTCCTCATCATGAACTTCAATTCCCAATCCTTACAAACCACAATAAATGAAATAGAAAAATGATTTAAAAACTTTTCTCTTTTCGTTTAATATCTCATCAGGAATAATAGTTGTGAAAAGTGAAGTGGCGTTCGTGATTCTGTCCTTCCTGATATTTTACTCCCCGATAAAATCCAGGGCTCCTTTTCACTTCTTCCTCCCGCCCCTCCTTCTCTTCTGTGCAGTGCCCATGCTCTTTAGCATTCTGTACTCCTCTATTCTGGTGATCGTTTCTCTCACATCAGTGACTCCTTTCAACTTCTCCACTAACCCTTTCTCGCCCACGTAACTCAACCACGTCACTATATAGGCTTACCTCAGGTGGTACTCGACGCAAGCGAGGTCCTCCTTAATATAGCCTCGTCATCTCGTCCTTGAGCTCTTCCACGTTGTGGGCTACGCCGCTGTCAACAGTTTCAGATAAACCGTGAAGTTTGTGTAATTTATACATAAAACATATTTTATAAATCTTGTCACCAGATGTGGATGAGTTTTCCCGAAAGGTGACAGGGCACAAGATGGCGGGTTTCCCCGCATCGATGAGCAGGTGTGGGTTGGGGTTATCCCGTTAATGAGACGAAGAAGGATGAATGAGGCAATGCCCCGTAACTTCGGTGAAGTCCAAGGGCTAAGGATTGAGATGAAATGTCATGAAATCTTATGAAGCCCAAACCCCTACTACCCTCTCATAAGACTTGAAGTAGAAAGGCTCCATTTTTCAACCTCGTCTTAATTGGCTTTTTAAAGGGGAAGAGAACGATAGCAGTTGATAATGATAATAATATCCGTGAAATGAAAGGACCAGCATAACGAACCCCAGGAAGATAGCCGCGCCATTGATAAAAGAGTTATCATACCTATAGTGGGCTAATGCGAACCTCGTCCACTTCCCCTCTTTCTTTACGTATATCCCTGCCTCAGTGAAAGCGTCAAGAATCATGTGAGAGGGGCCTATCACTATGGATAGGAGCAGAAACCAGGGAATGTCGCCATAAAGAAAACCCAGAACAAAGAAGGGTATTGACGGGAGCATACCCCACACTGCAGATCTTGGGACCGTGTGGGTCAGCGGAGTCCGGGTAGGTATTGTACCGTGTCTTGTGTGTATCTCTTTATGTCCCAACCTGTCTATGATGAGGTTTCCAGCCACTGATAGGATCCCTGCTAGGACTAGGTAGTATGAGGTGAAACTACTGAGAAGCAAGGCGAGGATACCAGCTGTAAACACGTAATGGGTAACGAGTCTCATTTCTCATCGATAATTTGCTTTTTTAAAAACCGTTAGTAGTGATGAGTTCAAAAGTAGCTAAGAAAAAGAGGGAACTAAGCCCAGCTGTCTGGTATGAAGTGATAGGAACTCCTTTCTTTCTTGAAGAAGAGAAGCAGAGAGACCAGCTTCTTAACGACTTCGCTACCGAAATTAAATCGCATAAATACACGGTAGCGTGGGCAATCGGCAAAAAAACACAGATAGAGATAGAGGAGGGATACTTAAGAAACTCAACCGAAAGTAAATTCTATTTAGGATTTCTAGAGCAAGATGAAAAGCCGATATTATTCAAATATATTAATAGGCATAATACACTCCCAGAGCCACGTAAAGAAATAGATTATGTTACAGATACATATATAAAATTTAAGGACGGAACTTATGGACAAGTAGTATGGCTTGCTGGATTTGAAAAACTAGTACTCGAGGGAATCCTCAGCGTCATCTATCCGCTCGATATTTCGCCATCACAGACAGAAGTGTTTTTAGAAGTAACTACGGATGATGGGAGCGGAAAATTCGAGCAACGCTTCAGGAGCTATTTAGGTAGTATACTCAGCAGATCAGCTAGGTACATAGCGCATACGAATATCAGCAGTAACTTGCTAGAGCTTAAGAACAACGCGGATGACTTACAGTCTAGGATAAACGAAGGGAAACAACCAATAGCGATAAGGGGATTTGTTACTGTTATTGATAATGACATTAGCAGTTTAGAAGCTGCAACTGAAAAAGTGCAGTTTCAGTTGAATCGATTCGGTGTGAAAACTAAACTACTGAAGAAAATACATTTCATCTTCTATCAGCTAAAGCACGATAGGTTTCATGCTTACTGGAAGTATACTACTAACAACTATGCGGCATTACTGTATCCTTTCGGCGTCTTCAGGATTGAAGAACAAGATAGTATCTTTTTGGGATATGACAGGATTTCTGGAAACCCGATCTATATCAACCCATGGCTTACTGGAATTTGGAAAACTAACCCTCACGGTCTTATCACTGGTTTATCAGGCAGCGGAAAGACTACCACCGCTGGAGTTTTGATTTATCGCGCAGTTAAGAAATATGATCCTTATATATATGTAATCGACCCGATGAATAACTTTTCTAAGTTTTTCCAAAAATTTGAAATTCCAGCAAAGATAATCACTCTTGAAAAAGAGAAGCCTATGGGACTGGATCCTGTCAAAATCGCAATGAACTCTGGAGGTGTGTTATCAATTAACGATTTTGTAGGGATTTTACTAAGCAGTTATAATATTCCACCTCAAGGTAGAGGATTTGTTAAGAAGGAATTAGAAAGTAGTGAAAACACGGAAGAAGCCGTAGATAGAATCTGTCAGAAAGACGCTGAGATATGTAAGTATGCACAGGATATGGTTACCGGATATGACAGAAATATTTGGGCAGGGGAAGGAATAGATTTCGTTTCAAAGAGAATAGTGATCAACCTCGGTGATATGCCAGATTATATGAGGAAAATAGTAATGACACTTCTAACGGCTTCTACTAGAGCAACGCTTAACAGAATTGATAGAAAAAGTTACAAACCCGTTTTGATGGATGAGGCACACAGGATCTTTGATGATGAATCTTCAGCTTACTTTGTAGAGAAACTGTACAGGGAAGGTAGAGCTTTACACGCCTCGACGTGGACCATTACACAGTCAATCCGTGACTATTACTATAATCAAAGAACTGAGACGATACTAACACAAGCAGAAACCCAAATCTTGATGAACCATGACGGGAGTGAGAAAGATGCCCTGCAGAAGGCTGGCTTAAATGATGAAGAGATAGAATTTCTGACGAACAATCCAGGGCGGGGCCAGGGAATATTACGGTTAGGAAGTATCAAGACTTTCGTAAATGTGACATTGACGGAAAAAGAACTCGAGGTGTTGAGAACTGAGTAGAATGCTAACTATCAAGCAGGTTCTAGATAGGATCATTAGAGTAGCAGAGATGAGGGGATATAACGTGGAGGCCTACGATAATCATCTGATCATTTATGGTGACGAGTTTAAGACAGACGTTACGGTTATAGATGATAACGTGATAATGATACAATCTCGAGGGTACCCTAAGGATAGGATAGACATCGTAAAAGCCTTTGAGATTGTAAATAAGAATGATAAAGAGCTAATCGACCTACTAAATTTGTAATTTTCTCAAGGAAACTCCCCAGTTTACTGGTAATACCTTTTTTGCATAGAGAAGCCTGATATAGTGCTATTTTAAATATCACTTATTCTTGATGAGCAATTATATAGTGAATAACGAAGGTTTCCTAGTCGATCCAAATACGGGTGAAATTGTAGACGAGTTTAGTTATCGTATTGACTATACTAATTTTTATAATACAACTCTATATGAAACTTTAGCTATAAAGAGAATTGAAAGAACTGTTACACAAATACCAAAAATTAATGTTAAGAGGTACTTAGTATCCTTACTCCCATCGAGACTTAAGGAAGAATTTTTGAGTGGAGCGAGCAAAATCAGTGATAAAGCAGAAGTCTTTGCACATTTTATTGGCCTTTGTAGAGAATATGGAATAATATTCGACTTCGATAAACTCAGAGAGAGTCTTGATATTAGCAAAATAAGTCTAAGGCGGGCGAGGAAGGAAATTATGATGAAGAACAAACAGAGGCCGTGGGAAAGGGTTGATAAAATCTTCTTTGAGATAAGTGATGAAATTGAAAGAAAGTATTGGCTTGCTTCGGTACTTGTTGTAATCGAATATCAGAGACGCGGGATAGAAATAAATATTGATGAAATTAAGAGGCATTTGGAAGTTGAAGTAAAAACAAAAAGTAGTTATTTGACTTATTTACTTAGAAATGGGAAAAATTCAATACTGGAACCATATCCTTGTTTTAAGTATATGTTATGCCCTCACGCAGCTCTTTCGAAAATAAAGTTTAGTAAGAAAAAATTCGTTGTAATGCACTTAGGTAAGGAAGAAAATTGTTGTTTTGTTGTATCCGCGAAGAAAGTCGAGAGAATACTTTCTAAAATGGAAGTACATTATGAGGCGATGAAAAATAAGGAAAATACAGTTCAGTTACCTCAAGTCAATCAGTAGCTCAGATGAAGCACTGTTCTCTGGTCTCAGTAAGGAAATCAAGACAAAACAGATTCTAGTCTTTGCAGGATTGGCAATAATCGCGTTAATAGTCGTCCATAGAAGCGTTATCCTAGCAATCCCGTTCTTTCTTGCCGGCATAGTCTATGTGAATTATTCAGATGATATAATGCCCCTCTCAAATTACTTAGCTACGCTCCAGGAATATAGAAAACTTAAACAACCAAAAATTCAAAAACAAAAAGTAGAACGGGAGAAAGAAAGGAATATTAAACTACCAAAAATTCCTACCGAAGTTCAACTTGTTATGGTATCAGTAGTTTCAATAGCATCGGGATTTTACGGCATATATCAGTCGTTTTCTATAAACATAATAGGTATAATAGTGGGAAGTGTTCTAGTAGGATTAGGGCTTGTGATTCTATTGGCCATCGTTTCACCCCTTTTAAATGGGATATTAAATGAAGGAAGATGAAGTGGTTTAGGAGATATCATAGCGAGGGATTCGGTCTTAAGACAATGATATCAGGGGCCGCAGCAGGTTTGATGTTCGCTTTCGCAGCAAGCCCAACGACAATAGCAACTTTGTTCGGCGGTACATGGCCTAACTACGTCCCACAAGCTCCGTTCCAGATCTTCAGTGCGATAGCAGGGATCGGATTAGGGTATGAAACCTTCCATCTCTATAGAGAATATCAAAAATTAATTAGAAAAAAGTGACTTAAGAAACAGTCTGAATAAAGATACACCTTTTTTATAATATTCTTCATTTATTCTTACTTTTTCTGGCGGATGACTCCAAAATATCCAGTGTAATAGTAGTCCAAGTTTATTCTTCTCTAGTTTAATCGGAGTATACTTTCGTCCTGTGATTTCATAAGCGAAAATATCAGCTCTTCTCTCTTCATTTTTCTTACGCCACTTTACTATGATGAACATAACAAAAGCCGTCAGCCAGTTCCATGGTAAGCTTAGCAAAAATAGGGGAAAGATTACTACTGATGTCAGTAAAGGATCAAGTAAGAAATTATCATGGATTAAATGTCCCAGTTCATGATAATATGCCGCCTTATCTTCTTCAATTCCTCTATAGAGAATTTTCTTTCCATTTAACATCTTATAGGAAAAATAACCGCGTGCGGGACACTCATAAAACTCGATATTAAAGAGGGATCGCTTAACGCAGATAGACTGTTTAGCGTCTCTATATGCCCTAATCTCACTTTGTAGCATTAGAAATAGAAATGCTCCCGTATAAGTTATTACTACAAGTATGGTTTCCATCATTTTTAACAGTTTTAAAAAATAGAGGAAGAATGAGCTATCCTAACCACCATACTATACAGAGAATGAGTGTGTTAATCGTAGGAATAATATTAGTGCTAGGAATAGTAGCAATGCTTGCAAATTATAAGCCCTCTCAGACTGGACCTATCGCTATCCAAAATCCTTCACCGACGATAACAACACCTCCCCTGAACGTCACTCCTCCTAAACTGAACATAACTAATTTCACTGCGACTTACAGTTTTACTAATGCAGTAGAATCGCTTAATGCTACAGACATCTATACTTTCAATTCTACTAAGTTGCTTGAGTTTGAATACGCATATAACCCGCTTGCGTCGACTGTAGCTGATATACTTTCACTTTCAGCTAGCCAGGTAACGCCGTGGACTTATTCTGAATTATATAACATTTTAGACTCTAAATACACTCATTGGACTTCTACTAGAACAGTGTCAATGTACTATTATCCGATGAACATGAGCATGAACACGATATATCTGAATTTTGCATTTCAAACTAATCCTCAGTTTGTTAATGCTTATGAACAATTAAATAGAAATTATCCGTTTCCACCTTCAGACAATATCACGGTAAACTCCCCAGTTTACCGCATAATTAACAAAACTTCTGTAACAACTAGCGTAAATGTTCAATTTAGCAATTATACATATTTAATATATAATTATACTTACAAGAGCGGCAATACGGTATATGAATATTTATATTATGACTCGTCCGTAGAGGGATACGCTTATCTTTATGCTAATAATCAACTGATAAATTCTCAATATTTCTATTATAACTTCTACTGGTGGGGTGGGAGTTACACTAACACGCTCTACGGTGAAGTAACAGTTCCACCTGGCATGATGAAACAAGTTTACGCAGATTACACTATCTTAATGTCACCTGGTTATGGTTTTCAAGAAAAACAGCAGGGGAATGTAACTTACTACATTTACAAGTATTATCCAGCAGGGCCATACGTATCAATGTTAGGTTATATGTTTAATTGGTACGAATATAATGTATTGTTACAGATAAAAATTCTAGTTTATAATGGTAGTAATCCAGTAACTTACGTTAATAACCAGACCTATAACTCTAGAACTATTAACGTAATAGTTTCATATAATGTATGGAGTTCAGACCCTAAAACTTATACAAATACTATAAAAACACTAGACCATATAATGTTTTTAAAGTATAATTTAACTAGAATATGGCACGCAGGGAGTATAACAATTAACCCGACCTGTTATATACAACAAATCGGAAATGCCGTTAATTATTATCTTAATTTTAACATACAAAATGATATTATCGAACCGCCTTCATACATTTTCCATCCAGTTCATCAACTGAACGAAACGACAGTGCTGCAGTGGAGCTACTTCCTCAATAACTATATTGTTGTCAAGGGGCTGTATAACGCAGTGCACGAAAACATAGACGAATTCAATTATATCCTTCCACAGTTTGTAACATCTGTCTATAAAGAGAATCTAACATTGCGTACGATAACTATAGCTAGCTTTATTGAGCCATGGAATGTTTCCCAGGTGACCCTAAACGTATCTGGCGTCTTAGCAAAAAGTAATATGATCTTTATTCCAGTCAATATAACACCTAATACTTCATATAGTATAATCTATTCCGCGCTGGGATCTATTTATACAATACCCAACGTGACTTTACTAAGCTATGAATGGAATAATATGACGGGATCTGGGTACTTTCCACCTTTAGTCGAGAACGAACTGTACAACGGAACTATTCCACCTCCAATCTATGCTCCATTCATGAAAAATATAGTGTTGAACTACGGATACTATTGGCCATATCGACTACCTTATGTAGAATTTTCGATTCAACAATTACAGAAAAATTACGAATATTGGTACAACCCCGCATGGCCTGGCTGGTTCCCAATAAGCTAAGTCAATTTAATTTTTTATCAGTAAACTGGGGAGTTATTTCAAATTTTCTTACGTTCTTCTTCTAACGTTAGGATCCTTCCTCATATACTTAACAATTTTTTAACATTCAATGAGAATAATCAATATATCATTTTTAAATACTATTATCTCTGAGGCAAAGTGAAGCTAGATAAGAAAAAGAAACTAATCAAACAAATCTGGTTAGCTTTCTTCATTATTCTAATAATGAATAATGTAATATCTGATACATTGCTAGTATTTGGCCAAGCACCCCCAGGGCCTAACCCCTTCTATGGATATCTTCCAGAACTAGTTCCGCTTGGATATCTGCTTGCAGGTGTATTATTCATATTAGGACTAATAGCATACAGAAAAGACTTCAGCTACGCAATCGTACTGATTAGTGCGGCGGCCCTAGTAGCAGGATTATTGAATTATGCAGTAGCGTCAACGGGAGGAGTGAATGGCAATATTTTACACGTAGTTCCGGTTCAAGTCCAAATAACAGTCAAATACAACGGTCAAATAGTGGCAATTTATCCGGAATCCAATATAGGGAGTTTTGAAGCACCGTTAAACCAAAAATACACCGTCACAGTGACTACTAATCCTCCCACTCCTATCTCTGAATTTCTATTTTATGAAGGACAAACCATATTTTTCAACGATTCCGGGCAAACTTCGTATAGTTATACATATGTAACTTCACCGGCTTTCGCAGGAACTAATACGTTAATTGTTGAAGTTAGTCATGTTAAAGGTAATACTCTCTACTACGGTTACGGATACGTCGATTTCCGGTATTTGCCAAAAGCGGGAGGTATATATGAAGACGTATTAGCGGCCTTGATGGTGGTATCCGGAATAAGCGCATTTACTGGGGGTTCCGGTACACAATTACTAAGCGGGGCAATAGGTGGTGCAATAAATAACTTTGTGGTCACGCCAACAATAGGTGGAAACGGAGCGAGTGGCCAAGCAGGGAACTTCTTCTTCTATTTCCAAGAGTTAGCGGAAGCAATAGGGTTTGTATTCATAGCCCTGGGAATAGGAATTAATGCCATCAGAGGTGGATACAGCGATATGGTAGATTTAGGCATGGATTTCTTCTATAGAACAGGAATTTTTCTGTTATTTACCTACGGAGGGATACAGATATTTAACGCAATAGCAAATTCGCTAAATCAGATATCAGAGTATATAGTTTCGTCACAGATAGGACCAATCTCAAATGTACTAGCACTATGGACAGAACTGGGAATAGGTCTTCTCACAGGCGCTAATTTCATCGGATTTGGTCTGGGAAGAACGCTCGCTAGTTTAGCTATGTTCATCTTCGAAGTTGATATCGCTATCTTCTCGATAAGCTATCTGAGAGTAGTGTTGATCTACGCTTTGGCTAGCATGATCCCTCTAATAGCAGCTCTCTGGACGTTTGAATGGACTAGAGGGATTTCATTGGCTCTAACGGAAATTCTCGCAGGATTAGTGTTTGGAGGTCTATTAGACGCGTTGATCCTTTATTTCCTAGTACAGGTTGGAGGATTAGCCTTCTTTGCCTTTGCCCCAGCCGCTCTAATCGCATTCTTCATGACGGGGTGGGGAGCCCATCAAATGGTAAAATCTGTCGGGCTTTCATCGTCGTCCAGAATAAACCCTGGTTATACTCCATCTGGAGGGTCAGGATCTGGAGGATCAGGGAGTCAGCAAGGGAGGCAACAAACCCAAAACGTTCCGGTCACGCAGATAGTTACGCCACAACAAGTTCCTCAACAACAAGTTACGCCACAACAAGTTCCTCAACAACAAACAGTTTCCACGCAAGATGCTATACAGCAGTTAGGAGAAGCCACTACACTGAGGCTAGACAATGGAAGTAGATACGCGACTATAACAGCAGTAAGAGGAGGTTATCAAATCACCAAGGGTATGAGGACAAGTTCCGGGGAAGTTGAGAAGACTTATGTCATCCCCGCTAAAGCTAGCATTACAGAGGTAGCCCAGGGTGTACAAAAGAACTTTGTAAATAAGACGCCCCCAGAAATAAATCCAGAACTTATGGGGCAATTACTTAGATCGGTCGAAAGTAACAATATAAATAATGAAAGCGTTAAATTAGGATAGGTGATGAATAATGGACAAGAAGATAATAATCGGAATAGTTGTTGTAGTAGTTATAGTAATAGGAGTACTAGCATTAATGGTAGGACATAAAAATATGACCAGTACTACGCAGCATCCTACAAGCACTCCTACGACAAATACGACATCAACTTATACTTCAACTACTACAATTTCTTCAACAACTAACATATCAACGACAAGTACTGTTACAGGATTAAAGCCTTTCACAGTATACTTTCTAAATGACACAAACGGCACATATTATTACGTTGCAACATTTAACACAACTCTTCCAGCGCAGATTATCATGCTAGCATGGAATAACCACGATGTCCAGGCGTACCAACATGTATTTGACGGTTATATTATCGCAGTTTTCGGTTTACCTGAATATATAAATAGTTCGATACCGTTGGTATTCGTCCTTAATAACGGCGGAGACATAGGCTATAATTTTGCGTACGGCGGACAATGGACCTTCGGTTCTATTTAACTCTTATAAGGGGCTGAGCCCTTTTTCATATTGATAGAAATCTTTTTATATTCATTTATATTGGATTAATTGATAATTATGATCCCTCACGCCAATGTGGACTATGCCAAAAAGGGTGAGGGCGAAAATAACAGAGATGTGAGTTCTGTGCCGTTGAGCTCGAAGGAGTCCAGTGACCCACATACCGTAAAACTAGGTAGGTGGTTGAGGGCTAAGTCCTATACCGGATCATGATTGAAAATAAAATGAGCGAAATGAAGGTGTAGGGACAAACGGAGAAACATTGCCGATTTTTTAAATATCTAATTTAGTGATGAGTATTCCCAATCAACCCAAAAATTCTCCAATAAAGAGAAAGAGAATAGATACTAGAGTTTTGTTCATACTGGTTTCAGTAATAGCGGCGATAGGCTACATTATTTACATCCATCATAGCGACACCAAACCTACAAGCACACCAAATACTATTAACACTGAAACTAACGCAAATACAACTAAGATCAGTACAAATTATCAGCTACAGTTCATAGCGTATAATTTCAGTCTGTCTAATTCCATGCAGAAGGGTATCACAACCGAAGAAAACGGAACGGTGTATTTGCAGATAAGCGGATACTTTAACCAATTCCCTGGTAACTACCCTCAATACCTTACGGGAAAAATCTACATAATCTATATGCAAATTACCGTCTATAACAGCACTCAGACCAAGAGTGTTTTACTTCCGGTGTTTACTACAATCAGTTACAGTAATCAAAAGTACTTTGTTTATGAAGCACAGGGCAGTACTGCAGAACTGAAACAGCTACTTAGCTTACTTAAACCTAATGAGTTTGTAGGGATTGTTTTCTACACTAACAGCACACAAATCCAGGGCTACACGGTGTGGTGAAAATGAACATTTTATGGAATTTTCTTAACTCAATTATATCGTTTATTTCATCCATATTACAAAATAATTTAGGGATTAGCAGTGTGCAGGCTAACGAATTAAGCATAGAAATTCTAATAGCTCTATCACTCACGATAACACTACTACTACTCACTTACGCACCGATCTCAAGGAAACTACTCTATTTCCTCGTAGGGATAATGTGGGCATTAATATTCCTAGCTCTGGTGTGAGGAAATGTATGAACTACTTCTAAGAACGGATATTGACTATAAGAAGCTTAAAATAACTGACATTTTTACTCATTCTTTCAAAATATATTATTATAACGACGGCGAATACACTCATATCTATCTGGACTCTAACGCGGATCAAAGAATTCTGCAGCAGTACTTTGCAGTAAAGCCCTCCGATTTTAATCCATACAATTTTAAGTACTGGACGGAAATTATACCTGATATAGAGAACGATTTCTATTATAAGTTACATTATAACAGTTTAGATAATTTCATAAGCAGCTCTCTGCAAAAGGAACAAATATTATGCATTCTGGCGAGCATTGATAATAAAATAAATAGGGAATTTCTTAGGAGGTCTCATAAACTTAAAGACAGACAAACTAGGGATGCACAAGTACAAAGACAACAACTAGAAAGCTTTGCTAAGGACACACTATACTCTATTAGATTAGTCCTACTAAGTAATGAACTTGGTAGTCTGTTAGACACTGCATATAAATTAGCCTCTTACGTAGTAACTAATTCTAACAATATTGGAGTAAAGACATTATTCGGCAAGCCATTAAGGACAGTATATCCTAACTCATGGAAGGCCTTCTTAAGTCTTGAAGATTATGAATATGACAACGACTTTGCACAAATAAGAAGATTAGATTATAAGAAGAGGTTATGGGCTACACAAGACGACTTACAATACTTAGTTACGTTCCCGACCACAGTAAAGATTCCCTTAGGGCTATCAGTAACTCTTCCTTACTATAAGTTAGAAAGAAAGCCCGAAATATGCATAGGTAAAGACTTGGTTTACGGTGAGGAGGTCTGCTTAGAGCCCATAGACTTCATAGGCCATGCTTTCTTTTTCGGGGCATCAAGGTCTGGGAAAAGCAATACCTTAGAGGTAATAGCTAAACAGCTGAAAAACTACGGAGTAGTAATATTTATTGACCCTAATTCACAATCTGCACGTAAATTATCGCAGATTGCGGACATGTACTTTTCAATTACTAAAGAGAAACCAAACTTCGGGCTCAACATATTACAATTACCTCACATTTTTGAAGACCGTAAGAAGAACATAGACTACCAAATAGCGAATGTCTTGGAACTCTTCGATAAGCTGCTACAATTACCGGAGAACGCTCCAAACGTCAGATACATACTCCAGGTACTCCTTTATCAGATGTACAAACTTACGGATAACGTAACATTCCAAGATGTATATAACGCGGTTATTGACCTCTATAACGGGAATTTAGACCTTGACGTTAATGATGAGCAGTTTCAAAAGGAAGTGGAAATGTTGCAAAAGATGCAGCCGCAATCCTTCTTCTCTATACTGACTAGGATAAAGATGTTAGTAGAGAATGACACTTTCAAATACATAACTTCCGAAACAACACTGGACTGGGAAAAGTTAATCCCTAAGTTAAAGAAAGGGCTGATAGCATTTGATGTAGGGAAATCGTCTGGGGAAATAGTCAGTCAGACCGTTCAAATGATGATCGCGTTATCTCTCTTTTACTACGTATTCAGAAGGGATCAGAGAGGGGAAGATAAAATACCCATATACTTCGTCGTTGACGAAGCCCAGAACATTGCGCACTTCAGTTTTCTAGGGGATATTCTGGCTGAAGCTGCAAAGTACGCTTTGCACTTGATCCTGGCAACACAGAGTTACGTCAGGTTAATGGACATGGCAGGGGAAGGAAATGCAAGAGGCCTGATGGCCAATACTAACGTTAAGCTAGTAATGAGGATAGTAGAAGGTAACGACGCTAATGAGATCGCAAAATCTGCAGGGTTAAAGGAATTCGTAGACGTGTTCCCGAAGTTGAGTAGGGGTATGGGTTTCCTAACAATTGGCGGAAAGCCGGGTGAACTGAGTGCAATAAAGTTTATTCAAGTAAATTACAGCGGACTGGAGGATAAGGAAGGAAAGCTTACGGAAGGGTTTGAGCCCAAGATAATTGGGTCTCAGGACATCGCAAAGATGCTTAATCCAATTCTACAATTAATAGAGAAAAAACCGGAACCATTAGAGTTGGTCATTCTTTATAGGACATTCAGGAACGGAAAGAAGATCTACATGCCTGATTTATTGAGGGAGCTAGGAGTGGATAGAGATAGGGTGGAGGACGCAATTAACAAACTTGCAGCCGCTGGGATGATAGATGTAACTAAGGAAGGTAACAAAAAGGCCATAATTTACGTTAAGGGTTTATTCCCATTAAAGCACGTAGTTGAGAATGAAGAGGGCAAGAAGGTAGCACTCAGGGTAATTAAGAAATATTACGATAAAGGGTATATCGTAATTCCGGGCAGACAGCAGGGAGATATTAGAGCCGATTTTCTCGCCCTCAAATACGATAGTAGCTATAAACTAAAATACGATGACGTGATAGCAGCGGAAATAGAGAGTCCCAACGAGCTATCTGTACATGCGGAACAGGTAGTAAGGAACATGAAGAAGTATAATGAGTTACCTAACGCTGCAAAGGACAGGATTGCCGAGATCCACATATGGACGTCTGAGGAGGCTTATCCTAAATTAGAGAAAGCCTACAAGAAGTTCTTAGAAGATAATACAATAGATGAGAGTTACAAAAACAAAGTGAAGATATTCTCTATAAAGATAAAAGAGAAGGCTGAACCGAAAGTACAGCAGCCACAGCAGAAAATAAGGAAGCCTAACACGTCAACTGGGGAGTTTACCCAAGCTAAACAGGTCGAGAGACAGGAAGTCCGAAGCGAAAGTAAAGTTGTAACTAACGCTCCTAGCGCTGCTACTGGTAATAACAATAATGAAGAAGGGGAAGTGTCAGAGGGACCAGAGCAAGAATGGGAGATACTAGAGCCTAAGTCAGCGTTAACTCCTCAGTTAATAACGCTAGCACAGTTAGAGCTTCAGGTAATAGATATGTCCAACGGTAAGGCGATTATTAAGGTCAGCGATAAGGAATATAGGATAAATATTAAGGACTTAGAGGACCTGCAGGGCCTGAGAGACATGATAACTGAAGCAAAAATAGACAACAACTGCCTTAAGGTAAAAACAAGCCTAGGCCTCACTCAAAAGATCGTTTTGGAGCCCTTATGATTTTTTCCTTCAAGCTATCTATTTGCTCGGGTAGGAAGAAATAGACGTGCTTATCATCCCCTAGGATCTTGGCTTTCAATATCACCTTTTTCTTTACCAAACTCCAAACAATGTATCTGATATACGATATATCTTGTGTCTTTGCAAAGTACTCTTTAATTTCATTATCTCTTGCAATAAGCTTGAGTATTATCTCCTTTTCACTTAAAAAAGGCTCTTCTCTCAGAATTTCAACTATCCTATTAGCAATTTTAGCATTTAACGATCTTACTTTCTCCGGCATTACTAAAACATAAGAATCTTCACTTTCCTTACTCTTTTTAGAGATTGTTTTCCTTTTCTCAGATTTCCTTTCCTCTACTTTACTTTCTTTTCCTTTCTCTTCTTCTAAATTATTATTTAATTGATTAGGAGTATTTTGTTCACTCAAGTTTACTCACTCTAATAATAGCAAATATTTAAAAACCTCAATCGTGTTTGGAACAGTTTAATTAAATATATCAATGCTAGCTAGAAGATTACTAAAGATAGGGTATAGTATATCAATGCTATGTTATTGTATATATTTGCCAGGGCATTGTAGGGTTTTCATCTCTATACCCCCAAATCCCCCTTTTTCTCTAACTCTCTTTCTAAAATTCTAACTAATCCAACATACTCTCTAAACCAACTCACTAACTCAGCTCCTAATCCAAAACCACAACTCTAACTCAAAACTCCCAAGTTCAACAATTAACTCAAAACTTAACACCCTCTATTCTTACTTTTCTCTTTACTACTCTTCTAATCTAAGTAACTCTTTCTCTTACTCTGTCTAAACAGCTCTTAACTCTGTCTGTTTCTCTTTGCTCTGATTGTCTCCGTCTAACTCCGACTTCTTCTGTCTAAACAGCTCTTTCTCTCTAATCTATTCTTTAACTCTATTCAACTCTATCTTTTCAGTCCCCGTTTACTTCTGTCTATACATGTGTTTCCGTCCTTTGCTTACTCTCTAACTCTTCTAATCTTACAAACTCCCTTTTCTCTGTTACTCTATTATGGGCTCCAACCCTTCCTCTCTTCTTTCCCTTCTTCCTTCTTTCCCCCTTTACTTCCATTACTTCCTCTATTTCTTTCAAACCCTCTAAGGTTTTCTCCCTCTTCTCTCCTTTCCTCGAATTCGCCTCAAAGAGACTCCTATATCCTCAGTAGTACCGTCTCTTGTACCCTTTGTTCTAGTCTTAAACTGGGCTCTTATCCCTTTCACTTATCCTAAAAAGCCTTAGACCCAACTTCCTCGTAAGGATCTACCAATCCCAAAAACTTTCTGGACGTATTTTCCTCCTTAACGCGTCACACAGGGTCTATACGCATTCCACAGGATCCTGGACCTACACACCTACTGACTTTTTACAGTATAAGGACCATTGCCCTGGATTTCCTCTATAGCTTTCGCTATCTTCATCACGAACCCGTAAAGATTCTAAGATTACCGTCACCTTACAAAAAGAACGTGCTATCACATACACATCCTTAACCCCGCTAATCGGTAGTTCTCCTCTTTAGACAATCTCCTTCTATAAGGGACTCACGCCCCTTAACCCCTTTTCTTTCCTTAACTCCTCTATAGCTTCCGCCTCGGTTTTTCCTCCCTCTGTTAATTGGTATAGGTACTCCCCTCTTTACAGCATCGTATCTTACTGCGAATCCGTAAAAGTAAAGGTCCTCTAAGATTGCCTCAGCTCTCTCCTAACAAAAACCCATAGTTCTCAAATGTGCTATCGTATGCACGTCCTTGACCCCACCCATCCTCATCAGGAAGAGCAGTATGTCTTCTTCTCCTCTTTGCATAGATAACCTCCTTCAATATTTCATTAAAAAGTATAAGGGGCTCACGCCCCTTAACCCCTTCTCTTTCTTCATGTTTCAAATCATCTAAGGATTCCTTCTATCTATCATTGGGTCCTTTCTACATATCCTTCTTTCAACCCAACACAGTATAAGGGGTTTCACCCCTTAACCCCGCCAAAACCTCTATCACAACTGACCTACTACCGCTGGGTGGGGAGTGAAGGAATAGGAAAATGTAATGAGTACTTTTACTTACCAGTAACACTATTATATTGCCAGTAGCGAATATGGAGAAGATAGAAGTAGAATTTAATCCCGCTCAAGGAGATAAATTAATATTTTTGAATAATAATATAGTAAGTAAGCTTACAGTTTATTACCAAGACAGGGATAAATTGAAAGACAATAGATTAATTATTGTAGCAGAAGTAAGTGATGAAAAGGAAAAGGAGGCAGTAGACTTTTTCATAAAAGAGAGCGGATTACAGGGGACGGTAATAGTCATAAAGAGGGTTTAGTACTGTTTTACCTTCGTAAATGCGTGTAACCTTACCCACGTCACTTTCCTTTTCGCTTTCGTTATCGCCTCAACTACGTCATCTGTATTAGAGGGGTCTATTGTCAAATTATCCTCCATAGTTACAACGTATTCTCTCTTGTCCTTTGGATCGAAAGAATAGAAGTATATATAATCTATTTTTTCTATTCCTTCAATTTCACTATAATCGATACTAATCTCATTAGCCGTAGATATAACGTAGTTGTAAACCGTCATTGCTAAATCTCCTTCTATCTCTGCATTAAAACTCTCCTTATTCTTTATCATCAAAACGATCTCAAAGTAGTAAACGTCCTTTTCAGGAATTTTTTGACCCCTGTATTCCATCTTTCTGTTTCCCATTTTAATCTACTCATTCTAAGTATTTAAATGTTTCTGTTTATGCTTTAACGTTAAAAGATACGTTATATTTAAGGTGAAAATCATCAACAAAAATATTTATAAGAAGAAGGTACAAGTATAGGATATGAAGGTTAAAACAGTCTCGGAGAGGGAGTTCAGGGAGTACGTGAAGGGGAAGGGGTACGTGATAAGGGGGGCCTACGGGGAAAAGGCGGATATAAGTGAAGCGTTTAAAGTACTGATAAGGTCTTTGAGTGAGGACCAGATAAAAGTGATCAGGGGGTTAAAGGTCGAGGGAAGGGTTAAGGAAGTTGAGGTAAGTAGAGAGGTTATAGAAGAGATGAAGAAGAAGGGGGTAAGCGAGGAGGATATCCCTAAAATAATTATTGCTGCATTAAACAGTGACCTATTGCCCGAAAAACCCCCGGAAATTGTGAATTTGGTTAGAGGGAAGAAAATAAGTAGGGAAGAGGTAATAAAATTCTACGAAAAATTCGGATATAGTGAAAAAGCAGTGAATAAGATGATAGATAGGGCTGTAGAGAGGGATGAAATAGTTGAGGTTATTGAGTTTGTTAAGGATAAGGAAATTGCGGGTAGGGCAGGGGAGATTTTGGAGGTTATTAAAGAGTACGGGAGGATAAGCAGAGATGAGCTAAAAGGAATAGTAGGTGAAGAGGGGTTAAGCGGGCTGTTGAACTATCTTAAGAAGGAGGGGACAATTAGGGTTTATTTGGAGTGAAGGATAATTAGGGGGTGAACTGGGGAGTTTACTTTATGATCTGAAACTCATAATAAGTAAGATGCTGCAAAATAATACCAGTTTTTATATGCAGTAAACTTTCTTATTGATATGGGTTCAGTTATAACAGAGACAATCAGTATTATTTCAGGGCTTGGATCACTCATATCTGCTGTAGCGCTAGTGATTACTATCCACTATTACAGGAAACAGACATCCGGTTTAGAGAAGCAGTTGGAGGAGATGAGGAAACAGAATAGTATACTTGAACAACAGTTAGAAGAAATGAGGAAGAAAGCAGAGCTAAAAGCAGAATTCGACTATACTTTTCTGGATAATGCCGTCCCGATAACCGATGCGGATAAAGCCATTATATCAGGAATTATGATAAAGAGCGGTACAGATACTAGAGCAAAGATTGTTAGGATCAATGTTTTCAATGAGAGTTCGGTTACTGCAAGGCAGTGCGTGGCAAAGGTCAGGATATTTAGGAAAGATCATTGGGAGGGTTTCGGAGGAATTATGTTACACTGGATCAGATATCGGGTGGGCATACATGGTAATCGAATGGAGGACTTATATAGGCCTATAGACATTGCTGCAAAAGATAGCGAAATAGCGGATCTGGTATTTATAATTAAAGATCACAAGGAAAAATATGCTGCAATAAGGACGGATCTGGGTCTTGATATACTGTTTGCTAATCCCAGAACCAGGCTACATGAAGACGATATTCTTAAGGTTTCGGTGTATTGCGATAACGCTACGTTAGATCTTCCTTGTATACATGTGAAGAAAGTACCGGATTACGATACCATAAACAGTAGTAACGAAAAGGACTTCTTAGAGATATTGGAATGCCATAAAGTTTTACCATCATAAAATTAAAACCACAATTATTTTCAACGACCAAAGGTATTAAGGTAACTCCTAAACTATATATTGATTTCTCATTTCGGTTTTAGAATTAAAATCTCCAATTACTGCGAAAAATTCAACGACTATGCATACTACTACTAAGAATTTTGGAAGTGAAAGTAGTGAGTGAAAAACTTAAGCCCAGGGTAGTTTCTAATCATGTAAGGCCTTTCTTAATTCCTAAAAATTTTCTAAAGATAAAAGTGAAAATTCAATTAGCTGTAATTTAGCTAAAAATTAGCCTAAATAAAAAAGTGTAAAATTGAAAGTGATTGAAGAAGTCAGAAAGTGATTCAAGAAGTTAGAAAAAGTTTGAGTAGTAGTTATATATATTAAGTCTCCTCATAAAGAAACAAGTATTTTTCTGAGTAAACTGGGGAGTTTTTACAAGGAATTAGTTGCACTTTTAGAAAAAGATTTACAAATTAAACTGGGGAGTTAACGGTACTTAGAATATTTATTCCAGTAATGAGAAAATAGGGCAATAGTATGAGGTGTATGCATATATATCCCTCACCAAAGCAAGGCCTTACTTAACCTTACCTTCTTCGCTGCAAGTGAAGAAGGCCATAAGTACAGGATACCTACGTTTGCCAAAGATAAAATCGCCCTTGTTGTCTCCTCCAGTCCCTCATTTATTGCCCTGGAAATCAATTCGGCAATATTGCCCTCCGAACCGCCTTCTAAATACGACCTACCTGTCCTTCTCATATAAAATATTAAGAATTCTATTACCTTCTTCTCTACTTCGTCCAGCTCTCTCCCTATTACTTTCCTCATAAGTTCTTCTGCCTTCCTCAGTACATCCCTACCTCTCTTCAGCGCTTCTTTGACTATTAAGAGTACCCTGGGGTTTATCGAGTACTTGTTGATTCTACCCTCCTTTTTTACCGAAACTATTGTGTTGAAGTAACGTTTCAGCCTTGGGTAGATCTCCCTGCTTTCTACTTGTATGATTTCTGCTAAGTCTGCTGCAGTTCTCTCTCCTGCCAATAGTTCCTCAAAAAGCCTCTTTACCCTATCAGACCTGAAGGAAATCACCGTTAACTCCCCAGTTTACGTTGCTCGACGAGAAATTCCGATTGAAGGAGAACGAAGAATAGGATCACTATCAGCGTAAGGCTTATTACGATATTTGTAAATAGTTTCAATTAGCACCCCCTTTCCTTTTTCTTTTTTTAAATTAGAGAGACTGTAGTATTCTCTTTCAATTTCTCTATATATCCCAAAAATGGTAAGAACGTCTTAATCAATTGTTGCCTAGCTTTTTCAGTAAGGATATATCCCTCTCCCTTTTTCTCAGTGTATCCGTTTGCGATTAACCATGTTATGTTTTCATGATAGGTAGTTAAGCTCATTCCGAGGATGTCTCTTATTTCCCTATCCGTCTTTGGTCCGTCTAATAAAACTAGTAAAATCTTAGCTGTTGGGTACATCAACTGATCTCTTATTTTCATATGATACGTATAGCGTATCTAATATATAAAAGTGTTTGTACGTGACACGTAGCAGTCTACATATGTTCTTTATAATAGAGTATAACTTTCCTACGTGAAACGTACAGAATTAACTGAAATGCAGCAGAGAGTACTTATTTTCTTAATCGAAAATGATGGTATTTCATTTAGGGATATATCTGACAAAACAGAGAGTAATCCCAATGCGATAAAAAAGGCTATAGACGAGTTGATGGAGTTAGGCTTAGTTTATGATAGAAGGGAAGATACATTTCCGCGGAGACGTCTAATTTTTCTTACAAATTATGGAAAGGAGGTTGCTAAGAGGCTAAAAGAAATAGTAGAGATTGTTAATGAGAGTTCTAAGCATCCACAAAAACCTTCAGTTGAAGTTTAATCTAAATTTAACATTTTTCTTATGGTCTCGTATTTATTCTCCTTCAGCTCAGTATATATTATCTCTACCCGTACCTTTACATCTTCTAAACTTTTCGCTTTTCTAAGTTCGATTAGTATTAAATCTAGACTGTCTTCAAATCCTTTCAGATAACTATCTTTATCCATTTATGATCAGTTAATACAAAATAATATATAGTAGACGGAGAACACTGAAAATATTAATCAATATATATTGTTATCCATTCGGATTTATACATACATACTATAATATTACGTAAGAAATCTTCTCTACCTAAAATTAGAGCTGGAACTATTTCTTCTGGGTAAGGGTTATATTCAATTATAGCTGCATTATAGTTTCTACTTATATCATCTAGCTGAGGAAAGGTAAACCTAAACGAATACCTGAAGTACTCCCTATCATTAATTATCACTCTATCGACATATCTATTTTTCATCTCGTCTTCCGTAAAACACTCATTAATAACATACTTATTAACTACCGAATATCTGCTACCTGTGTCTATAAGCCCTAATACCAATTTGTCCTTTCCTAGCTTAGGACATTCAAGCCTTATTTTTAATAAGGGGATAAGGTTTCCGTAGAAATCCGAAAATTTAATGACCTTGAGAGTCTTTTTTGATATGCTTAGGGACATATATTATATCGTAATCTGTGATACTATAACCCTTTCTTGCCAATTCCTTCTCCAACTCTTCCCTGGAATCAGTATAGCCTATAATGTTAAAGCTCTCATCCACTGCAATGAACTTACCGAGGTATTTTGTGTCTTTCACAACTAAACTTTCTGGCATATGATTAATTTGGATTATACTAATATCAACTTGCTCTACGCCTTACGTATCAAAAGATTTATATATTTGATACGTTATACGTATCATAATGATAACAAAAATGTCCACACTTCAGATTCAGGAAAACACCCCAGTTGATGGGGATCAAGATCTATCTTTTTTGGTGTCCCTGCTCGACAAGCAGGATAAGATAGAGTTCGTGGAAGTATTCAGTGACGATTTTCAAAGTCTGGTACAGGAAGGTAGGTTGTCCAAGACCGGATTGAGGAAGTTGCTTTCAGGCTACGCCCCCGCAGATGAGAGACTTTTGCAGATAGCGGAGATGGATCATAAGGCGAAGGAGTGGATAGCAAGGAGGGTCCAAGAGAAGGCGAAGAGGGCCCTGGAAATAATCGAGAGGATGAAGGAGAGGGGAGAGGAATGAGCGATTGTTCGAGTATAGGACCTACTTATTCCGAACTAGGGGAGTTGGTACTGGAGAAGCTGAGGAAGATTGACGAAAGGATAGGGAAGAGATGCCTGGAGTACAGCGAAGACTTCCTTCTAGGGGTACAAACCACGGAGGAAGTGGTCAAGGAGCTCGCCTTCAATCTGGAAAGGCTCAGGGAGCAACTCGAAGAGGAGCAGAAGGAACTTATTCAGAAGATGGAGGCTGAGGACAATGACTGAGGCTATTGAATCCGAACTGTTTAACGAAGTCGACGAAAAACTAAGGGTTTTGTTAACGATTATCCAAAATTTGAAAATAGACCTGGCATTACGAAACAAAAAAATGGCACGAGGACACTGGAGTCGTGCTAGAGAATTATCGTTGGACGTTTGCGAGATGATCGACGAGCTTCGTAAGGTAGTGGAGGAGGCCAAAAAATGAAGAAAGCACTTCGTATAGTTCATTTCGACTCGCAGAAGAAGGCCAAGTACTTAGAGCTGAGCTTTGACGATGCGGATATAAATTCTAAGGGATATGCGGATGACGGATCGTTACTAATTTCTATTTCTCAGGGAGAACAAAGAAACGCGTTCCAACTAAGCGTATCAGAAGCTGCTTTACTTAAAGAGAGATTAGACTTCATTCTAGCACTCTTAGCTAGACAATATATAGAAATTGATGAAAAAGCATCAAAGGAAAGACAAAGACAAGTCAAAAAGGATCAAGGAAAGAAGGAGCAGGAAAATTACCTGGATGACGAGATCCTGGATGACGAGATATGAGAGTAATCACATTCAAAGCGGAAGAGGAGCTATTGCAGAAACTGGATCTCTACTGTATTAATAACAACAGAGAAAGAAGCGAAGTAATCCGGGAAGCTATCATGTTCTACTTAAGCTGCAAAAAGGGAAGGGTATACAGGCAAAATTCACGTTCTTCCGTTGAAGAGAATTACACAAATTCTATTACGAGGGTGCAGGAACTATGACAGATGTCCCAGACTGGGTCGAGGCATTTGAAGAAGCAGAGTGTGAATATTGCCACAAGAAAATTTACTGGGTAAAACACGTGAAGGGTTATAAGATTCCAGTGGACCCCAATTGGAAACCTCATCGACTTTCATGCCCTTATGCTGATAGATGGGCCAAGAAGACGAGTATTAAGAAGAAAGAGGTGAAACAAACTACCCTGGAGGATTGGGCTAGACATGACGATCAATGAAATTATAGAGGAAAACAGAGAGCTGCAGCAAAGATATGCTAAAGCGATATCGACGATAGCAGCCCTGAAAAGGGAAAATAAAAAGCTTCAGAAACAAAATAATATACTGTACAGGGCAATGGAGATAGCGCTACAAATAAGCAGTAAAGAGAAGCAGGATGTGCAGTTGAAGACGATTTTAGAGAAGTTCAGAGAGAAGCTCGGGGCGAAATGATGGAATTGCAGCAAGTAGTAATTCCTAAGATTACTGTTTCAAAGATGAGGAAGAAAAGCGGGGAGCTTTACTATACGTATTTACCCCAGAGCTTCACAGCGTATCTAGAGGGTAAAAAGTGGAACGTAATAGCCACAGTAAACGATAAAGAGGTCCCTTTGGGACCTAGATCTCCGTTCCGCCACGGCCGTAATTTGATTATAACTCTCCCATTAGCCTACAAGGACTTATGGGAATCACTTTTAGGTAAGGAAATAGACTTAATCTTTTTGAAGATCTAAAGCAGCCTAGGTGAATATTTGTCGTAAATCTGTTGTAATTCTATATCCGATATTACGAAGTAATGGTCCTGCAAGATTTTGAACTGCTGCGGGGGAGCTCTACCCTGGAGGATATTGACCAGCATCGGGCTCACTCCCTGCTTCAGCATATACGATGCCCAAAAACTCCTTATATCATAAAGTCTGAACTCTTTGCCTAGCACTTTCTTCATTGCTTGTTTAATCGAATATCTTATATCTTGGAGTTGGAAGGGGAACAGCTTACTCTTCCACTTCTCTACATCTTGCCCTATCCCCCTAACCGCAGGCTCATATCTTTTTATAAATTCTTCTCTATAGGGTAAATAGACGTCTTTCAGATATTCTACAGTTTTCGAATGAATAAAGCAAATATATGCTCTTTTCGTCTCATTCTCTTTAAGCAGCTTGATTACTCTGTGCTCTAAGTCCGTTTGTTCCATAGTTATATTGTAAACCTCCCCTGTCCTCAACCCCGTTTCACATAATAATAAGAAATAGGCCTTAGCTCCCCGGTGTTCTGTCGCGTCAAATATTTTCTTCAAAGTTTCTATGTTGAGGTTTTCCGGTCTGTGCTTGTACTTTCCCTTAGGTACTGTAAACGAGGAGTAAAGTAAATGTGCTAATCCAGGGTTTTTCTCCCTGAAAACCGTCTTTATAAACAGTTTTAACGAGTTCGCCATATGTCTTGCGACATTAGGGCTATCTGCTTCTATTAATATCTCCCTAATTCCGTCAGGCGACAGTTCATAGCTCAGTTCAGATAGGGCTCTCTTCAGATATCTCATACGCATATCCCTAGTACTTTTGGACTTATTGTTTAGTAATGTCTCGAATTTCTTCACATCTTCCTCGCTTACGATATACGTGCTTGTAGTTGTCCTTAAGTAGTCCCCCATATACTGGTACAGTAACGTTATGAAGAAGTTTCTAAAGCCCTCATCTCTTAGCGCCTTCACTATAACACTTAATGCGACCGTCGGGTCTACATCTATCGTTTTCAGTCCGTATAGTGAGTCGCTTAGCTCTTCAACACTGAGCATCTCTGCAGCGTTAGTTATTATTTCGTCCTGGATCCTCCTTACTTTACCCGCAACATACCTGTATAAAGTACTTCTATCAATTCCCAACTTTTGTGCAACGTAACTTAACCCGTATTTTTCTACAGTTTTCTTTAATATTCGTATTTTTTGCTCACTGTCAAGTTTATTTACGTCAATCTTTACCATAGTCTCATATTCTATTATTAGACTTACACACTGTTGCAAAAATATCCTTCGCTGTTGCAAATGCCTTATCTTTGTAGAGAATGTATCTCCCTTAAAATTAACGTAAAATTAGTGCCGCGGCCGGGATTTGAACCCGGGCCACAGGCTTGAGAGGCCTGCATACTTTCGGTGCAAGACTTGACCGGGCTATACTACCGCGGCATTCAAAATTAACTTACAAGTTCATAAAAAAGTTTTGTTATGGAGGCTTTACGTCAATAGCTGCTACTGGGCATACATTTACGCATGCCATACAGAATATACATGCCTGCTCATTTACTGGGTCTGCCTTTTTCTCAGACACAGGATGTCCAGGCGTGTCAAACCATTGAAACACGTTTACTGGGCATGCGGTTATACACGATCCATCCGCATTGCATATATCAAAATCGACTCCGACGATAGTCCCATGAATCCCTAGCTTCCCTGGCGGCTCTACTGGACCATAAACTTTATGTCCTACGTGTTCCTCAGCTTCCGGTCTACTAGTCCTATAATTCGGATCTATACCCATTTTTATCACCTTCTATTTCCCACTAACCTTAAATAAAGTAATCCCTAATCTGTTCGGGGGCATTGATAAGAGTCCAATTAACTGTAAGGAGGGGATTTGACTGGCTTCCAGAAGGTGCTGACGTGAGTCTTATAGATATCAGAAATGGTAGGGACTGCGTTAGATGTATAATTGAAGTAAAGGGCGTAAGAGAAGGGAGCGAGGAGGAGAAAGTATCAACTAATACCATAATCAAGGTAGTTCAAACTAAGGAAATCTTATTTCAGATAATGTCCTCCCTTACTGTACAATACGCTATAATAGGTAAAACTAAATCAATATGGGAACTCCTCTTGACTGACTATGAGGAAATGAGGAACGTGATTTCGGAACTTTTTAAGAATAAGGTTGACGTTAGGGTAGATAAAATACATAAACTACGTTCAACCCAGCAGTTGACCCCTAAACAGGAAAGAATTTTAAGAATAGCGGTAGAGCACGGATATTACGACTTTCCAAGGAAGATAGAGCTTTCTGAATTAGCTAAAAAACTCGAGATTTCACCGTCTACTCTCTCCGAGATTTTAAGGAGGGCAGAGAAAAATGTTATTTTGGATTACCTAAGGAACAAATCACCATAGAGTGGTGGCGTTATGACGTATATTAATACATACGATAAGTTATGTTTTCCCGCTGAAATTTATAAAATAAGAGAAGGCGACAGGCTTCTCTTGCATCCTGCAACAGTCAAGATAGGGCATTCAATCGTAACCTTTCCACCGTTTTCTTTCTTAAGTAATTCATGCGATAATGAGGTATCATCTCCAGCTTGGATTGATGATGTGGAAGTAAGGAATCATAGTAACTTTAAGTTCCTAGGTGGAAATGAGAAAGTTAGAGGCAGGCTAGCTCCAACCACGAGCGCTATCCCCACCTTATTTACACTGTATCATTTATGGGACGAATTGGAGCTAAATATAAATACCCATTACGAAGGCATACCTATCTTAACATTAGGAGAAATACCTATACTAACCGTACTCAAGGGAGTAGTCCATATATGTACATTAGAAATGAGGAATGTATTTACGGCTGTGGCGAGTGTAGTTAACTATTACTTACCTGATTGGGATAAAGTAGGGGTAAAAAATAATTATAATATTCCTTAAAAATGAGAGGACTGTCCCTTCTTGCGCTCGTAACATCCCGGCTCATGATTTCCTAGCTTCAGAGGGACCTCGATACCTAGCAAAGGTTCCATCAAAACATTTTGTAACGAGTTACGGAAGAGAGTCTATGAAGGATCTTCACAGACTTAAGTTTCCTGTTTTGTGGCTACGACCTAATAAACGAGGTCTACACCCTTTTTTTGTAAAAACCTTATCTACAAAGAGCTATCCATTCCCTACAGACTTTCCCTCCACTAAACCTGTCGATTTAAACTCCTCTCACGACCGCTTCAGTAACCTTTCACTGACTTTTTGTTAAGCTTTACCCCCTAGGATATAGTTAGAAATAGTCATCTTGCGTTTCGTCATAGAGATGAAAAAAGCTCCTTTTTCCATAATTAGGTATATAGCGTTCTCATAGTTGTCTATTATGCCTTAGAGGCGGACTAATAGGACATTTCTCCAAATTTTTACGAATCAATGCATTTCAGAACGATCTTGAAGGATCTAAAAGTTTTCAATCACATTGGATTAAAATACTTAGAGAATCTCCTAACTTAGAAAAATGCTAAAATGTAGTTGTTACTAGCTCTATTGTTTATAAATTTACTAATAAAATTGTTCTATGTATGGTCTTCGTCACACGCTAAAGTTTATAAATGATACAACAATTTCTATTATGGACTCGTAGCTCAGCCAGGATAGAGCGCTGGCCTCCTAAGCCAGTGGTCGGGGGTTCAAATCCCCCCGAGTCCGCTATAGTAAGTGGAACGGAGTTTGGTTAAATTCTCATTATATATATTGGGGCGACTAGGGAGCTCCTTAAAGTATTAAGTGTAAATTCACGTATAACGCTTGGCGTAAATCGGGTAACTAGATCGTTCCTTGTTTAAAAGTCCGTAAGGGATACTCCTTATAACTTAGTGATGAAACGCCCTTCTACACTTTTCAACATTACTAAACAATAACTAAATTAGTAGTTAAGACATAACTTCCTAACGAGCGATTCAGTGCTGCATGGGCTCATCATCTTAAATCTAGCCGCCCATCGTTCATCATTTCTGCCTCAGGTTACATAAAGTATCAGGAGTTTAAAACTCTATAATAATTTCTCAAATGAATTCAAAACATTAAGTTCATTCCATACTACCAGTGCGAGAAAAGTTAATACACGCTTTACCTATGATAAGATATAGTAAATATTTTGTCTGCAAGGAACCACATTAAGCTGTCTGGGTAAGTATATGACGGTGTGCTTTTTAATATCGAAAAGAAAGTCCCCTTCCGTCAGGGACGGTCTTTAGGATAATGTTTTCCATGCGTAAAGTAAGGCAATAATTAGAACCACCATGTAGTATCCTTGTGAGTTCTAATCTCTATGGAGAGTCTCAGTAACTTCTCTTTCATATGGAACATTGTAGGGTGTTTCGATTAGCCTCCGCAACTCGTTCACTTAGGAACGGGAAATCACGAAGTGGTATACCCATTAGAGGAAATGAAGTATCCACTAATACTAGAGGAATATTCTGTTCGCAGTAATGATGAAAATACATATGAGCGTGTTCTTGTTATATCGTGTTTATTTTATCTCTGACTTCAACTGGTAGATCTTCTAGTTTCATTACTGAGAAATTCCTTTTTATTCCTTTTATCCTTTTCAAAGGAATATACCTATTGGGATCTTTTTCATCCCTGGACTTAAATACCCTCAATTTAACATACGATTTTCCCATTTCTACGTAAACGTACTTTTTATGCTTTGTAGTCATGAGTGAGGATAGGAAGTTTAAATTATAAAAGTTTTGAGAATGCGATATTTGCTATCAGTGTTTAAGGTTCGACTTATTGATCAATCTAGTTCCTAGGTCTTTTTATGAAACCTAGAATAAACGAGATGACATAAAGTGCTAAAATTATAGATGAGATTGCGACCAAGGCATAAACTATAATGTAATTACCTTTAGCTAGGTTTCCGAAGGCGTAAAAGAAAGGCCCTATTACTATGATCCCTCCACTGTTTGTCGTTGATGGCACCGTTAATATTGAACCAACTATTATCAGCGCAAGCGCAATGAATATAATTATCATGCCTATGAGGATTAACCTCATACAATTTATGTAGACTTGGTAGTTTTTAACTTTATCTTAACGTGGGGGACTAACGACTCTATCCATAGGCGTGATGTAGTTTGCTTTAAAAATTTCCCGCGCTGCCATGATTAAAGTGAGGGCCCAGACCGGGAATTGAACCCGGGATCACCCGGTCCACAGCCGGGCGCTCTACCGAGCTGAGCTACCTGGGCCACTTAGAGATATAACTTTCAATAATAGTAATAACGTTTATCCCTTTGGTATCGAACTCCATTATTCATAATAATAACGCTGTGTTCTGAAATTCACGCGAACTATTCTTCTAAAAATTTCGGTTAGCTCCCTGACTTTCATGTCACTTTAGATAGTTCGTCTTTAACTATATCGAGTATATTGAACGCAATAACGTTTTTCATTGACTTCTGTATACGGGTTACCTCTCCACCTTTTCTCACCGCTATAACCTCGTTATACTCAGACGCAAAGCCTATGTCTTTTCGCTTGACATTATTTGCAAATATTATATTAAAGTTATGAAGTTCTAATTTCTTTTTTGCCTTCTCTACTAATTCCTCATCGTTATCAACTGTCTCAGCGGCAAATCCTACAATAAGTTTGCATTTTCCTTTGAGACCCTCCGATATTTTTCTAGTAACCTCTATGGAAATATTAGGTAAACTCGCCCTTGAGTCTAATTTAGTATCGTAAGAAACGTTGAATCTAAAGTCAGCTGGAGCCCCTGCCAGTATTGCCACATCAATTTTGTTATTCTCCACTATTTTGTTTACGGCGTTAAACATATCTTCGGTTGTAGTAACTTGAATTCTCTTCTCCCCGAAATACTTTACGTTACTTTCGACTGGTCCAGACACTAGGTATACGTTAGCCCCTCTGTAGTGGGCGTTATTCGCTATGGAAATTCCCATTCTCCCCGTACTAGAATTAGTCAGGAATCTCACAGGATCTAAATGTTCTCTTGTCGGACCGGCAGTAACGAGAACGTTTATTCCCTTAAGATCCTCGCCTCGAATAGCCATAGATACTGTCTTTTCTATTATGAGTTGCTCTGGAGGAAAGTGCGCTACATCTCTAATTTTATTTGGAGGAATTATAGTTACGTTGTGTTCTTTAAGTCTCTCAATAGCTTCGCTTACCTGAAACGATTCGTACATGGCAAAGTGCATCGTTGGAACGATAATAACTGGTTTACCATATGCCAGAACAGTTAACGCTACTAAAGGGATCGTATCGTCTCCTATTCCATAGGCTAGTTTTGATAAACTGTTAGCAGTGATCGGGCTAATCAGCATAAGCGAGGATTCTTTAGCAAGTTGAATGTGTTCTAACTCTCCTGTGATCTCTACGACGGGATGATTACTGGTAGCCCATCTAAACATTTCAGGGGAGATTAGTTTCGTCGCTTTCTTTGACATGACTACTGTAACCTCTGCGCCATAACGCATTAAATTGCGTGCGAGATCTATCGATTTATAGAGGGAGACGCTAGAAGTAATTCCCAGTAATATTTTCTTACCGTCAAGTAAATCCGAGAACTCCCCCTTTATGTTCTTAGAAGGATGCATTATGCGACGGTATGGGAAATACCTTAAAAAACATTATATATATAAACTAGTATTAATGGAACTCGTTCTCACAGATCCGGAGGAGATACAGAAAGTCGCAGAAGCGTTATCCTCAATCACTAGGGTAAATATTCTTACTTTGGTTAACGAGAAGCCTTTGGGCATAACCGAAATCAGCGAAACTGTTGCTATGACTAAGGGAAACATCAGTGCTCAAGTTGCGATGTTGGAGTCTGCTGGTCTTGTCGAAGTGATTTATTACAACGGAAAAAAGGGGATTAAGAAATTAGTAAGAACAAAATATAATAGGATTGTAATTGAATTAGGAAATAACAGCTCGCAAGAAATTAATGAATAATGGAGCCGGTTTCATAGGTCTGCTATTAAACTCTGGGTGGGGTTGTGTACCCACGAAAAATTTATGTCCCTTTAGTTCCATCATCTCTACTAATCCGTCTTCGCTAACTCCAGAGACGATAAAACCGTTTTTCTCCATTTCGTCAACAAAACGAGGGTTAACCTCATACCTATGTCTATGTCTTTCGTTTATTACTTTTCTTCCATACGCTTCCCAAACTTTTGTCCCTTCTCGTAGAATTATTTTCTGAGCTCCCAATCTCATCGTTCCTCCCAGTAGCGTAACTTTCTTCTGTTCGTCAAGCATACTTATCACGGGATAAGGGGTATTTTGATCTACCTCAGTAGTGTTCGCATTAGTATAGTTTAACACGTTCCTAGCGAACTCTACTACTGCAAGCTGAAGTCCAAAACATATTCCAAGGAACGGAATATTTTTAGTTCTTGCATATTTTATTGCGTTTATTTTACCCTCGACGCCCCTACTTCCGAATCCAGGCAAGACCACTATACCCATAGCGTCATTTAGTATAGAAAATTCCCCTTTTTCAAGTTCATTAGATTCTAACCATACCATGTCTAGTTTTACATTCAGATACGCAGCGGCGTGAAGCATAGCTTCTTTTATACTGATGTAACTATCTTTATGTTTGGTATATTTCCCTATAAGGAAAATTTTCGCGGTTTTCCCTGAGGGATTTCTTATTTTTTCGACGAAATTTATCCATTGTGTTATATCCGGCTTCCTTTCAGGTAACCCCATTAACTTTATTATTGTTTCAATTATATTCTGCTCGTTTAGAATCATAGGAACCTCATATGGAGTATCCACGTCGTAATTTGTGAATATCTTGTCCTTCCTAACATTTGTAAAAAGGGAAATTTTATCTCTGCTCTCCTCATCAATAGGAAAAGGTGAGCGCGTTATAATAATATCAGGTTGAATTCCTATTCTCCTTAACTCTTGGACGCTGTGTTGAAGGGGTTTAGTTTTAAGCTCTCCAGTGACCTTCAGGTACTCTACTAGCGCCGTGTGAATAAATAACACGTCAGATTCCTCGCTTTCTAGCTTCATTTGTCTAGTTGCCTCCAGGAAAGGGAGGCTTTCTATGTCTCCTACCGTCCCGCCTATTTCTACTATTGTTATTTCTGCGTCAAATAGTTTGGTTACTTGCCTTATCATAGACTTTATTTCATCCGTAATATGTGGTATTATTTGTACTGTCTGACCAAGGAATTTTCCCTCCCTTTCCTTTCTTATCGTCTCAAAGTAAACCTTTCCCGTAGTTATGTTGTTAATTTTTGTCATTTCTATGTCTATGAAACGTTCGTAATGACCAAGGTCTAAATCTGTTTCAGCCCCGTCATTAGTTACAAACACCTCGCCGTGCATATATGGGTTCATCGTTCCTGCATCCACGTTAACGTACGGATCGATTTTTACGGCAGTTACCTTAAATCCTGCAGACTTTAGAAGAAAACCTAGTGAAGAAGTTATTGTTCCCTTTCCTATGCTCGATAGAACTCCTCCAGTTATAAAGATGTATTTACCCAAAGTATCGTATCACAGTGAGGAATTCTCGAATTATTGGTTTATAAAGCTTACACTTTTATCCTTCTTCGGCGGACATACCTACAAGGGCAAGCTTTTTTCGTTAGTCGCGGGTTCGTGGTCATCGTCTTGCATTATTGATGAGATTATTCAACCTGACCACATTTAATTTCAATGAACTTAATGGGCCCGCTGGGATTCGAACCCAGGACCTCTCGGTATCTGAAATGTTCTATCAGCCGAGCGCTCTACCAAGCTAAGCTACGGGCCCATCTAAAAGCAAATATAATGCCTTAGGTAAAAAAACTAATGTAACGGTATGCCTTAAAATCCACACGCAGGTGATCTTTACTTCGTTTTAGTTCTTATCATTTTTATAAAAAATAAATATATTATTTAGTTTTTTTTATTAATTAAATTACTTATTAAGAGAAACTATATAACTATTGATCGTTTAACTGTAGAAAGATACTTAAGACGTTTGCGTAAAGCATTCATTAATTCCAAGAAATTCTGCAGTATCATAGTATAAACCAATTGACGACTTTCAATTCTTGAGAGATTATAATAATATCTGAAGCAAGATTCGTAAAATTCATGAAAGTATAGTTTGCCGTTAGTTACAGCAGTCTGAGAAGCCATTAGGTACATTTAATATAATATATATAAAAAAATATTAATACTATAATAATAAACTTTTATTTTATACTTTCAAAATTGCTGCGTGAAAAACTATCTTCACTCAAAATAAACATCAAAAAGTAAGAATAACGCAGAATATTCGATTAGATTTTTTGAGTAAGACGTGCATAACAGCTATATTAATTATTTAAATATTGAATGAAGCTTCTTTATCTTAAATGGGTATTTTACATAGGTTCAAAGCGGGGAGACCTGCAGGGGATTGATACACCCTTTGTATAAGTTTAAATATCAATTCGCAGTCAATACTCTAATGGTACACACTGACGAAGTAAGGACGTTGGCAATGGCTAAACAAGGGAGTCCTTCTGTTGCTAACAGAAGTCTTCACGACATTATTATATTCACTTCCAGGTCAATGGGTTCTTCAGGACTTGTAGAGCCACTCAATTGGCATTCGGGAGCTGAAAGGCAGGAAATTCGTGCTATAAGGTGTGAAGTCCCATTACGCCGGGGGTGAGCCTACATGGATATAAATATAGACGATCTGAAAAAGTTTTTGGAAAATAAGGTAAATGAATTAAGGAAGGAAACTGAGTACTACGAGTATTTACTAAGTCTAGTAGAGAGCGGAGAACTAAGTAGAGTTAGAAGTAATAGAGCTTCTATCGACTCAATAAAATCAGTAACCAATGAGGTGATTGCAGAAGTGTATTTTTCTCCCCCCACCTTAAGAATCGTGGCAAAACGTCCAATCCACGTAACTCAAGCCCAGTTAGGTGTAATAAACAGGATATTACAGGAAGAAAAAAATCAAAGTGGTATAGAGTACGAGGTTTCCTCGGATAGGGAATACATCAAGGAGATCTTAATAAATAACATTAATGAGCAAATAGTATATACTAAGATTAAAGCAGAAATGCAAACGTTATTAGAGCGAATTTACAGTTAAGGACACTTTATCTTTTCATGACATCTAACTTAACCCTAACCGGTCTAGGATCTCCTAAAAATCTTATGAGAGCCTCTCCCCTGTTCAGGAAAACCAGACTATCCTTAATGTCTTCCTCATTAATTGTAACATACCTGTTCATTCCTTTCCAAAGTTCCTTGTCCCCATTGTTCATAATAATGGTTAGCCCCATATTATTTAAGTACACGTCTGATGATAAACCTAAATCGCTGACGTTCTGAGTAGCTACCATGATTGAAATACCATAACCCCGCCCCTTTTTTACGTATTCTGCTATAATCGAGAAATCCCCCTCATATCTTAAAAGCGTCCATGCCTCGTCTATTATCACGCCCACTTTTATTTCATCCGGAGTATTCATAGAAAAAATATTCATTAAATTAGTTAGTATCGAGTATATGTAAAGTCGAATTATGTCATCGTTCCTAATCAGACTAAGATCTACGACGTTAATACCGTTTTTGATTTTAAAATCACTCTTACCAATATCATACATTAACACCGTGTTTATTACCTTGTTTAAGATTAACCTATCTCTATTCTCAATCTCAAGCCTGTTTAAAGAGTCAAGAACATCGTTCCATGAGAGCTTATTGAAAAGTAAACTTTCTCCTTTAAGTTCTACTGACATTTTAAGGGCAGCATTAAGTTCAGCACTTATCTCCTTAGATAATCCAAACGATAGAGACAAAATTCGTTCTATTTGCGATATTCTATCACTTATGGTACAGTAATATGGTTCAATTAGGTTAAAATTTGTATATAATGGATTGATGATGTAAAACGGAATACCATAATTCCTCAGTCTTTTCTTAAAATCCCCCTTGATATCGAAGATAACTGTGGGAACACTATCAATAATGGAAAGCTTAACCGCAATTGAGAGCAGAGTTTCTGTTTTTCCGGTTCCGCTCGGACCTAAAATCAACACGTGTGGGTTTAATGAACTTTCAATGTTCCAAAAAACGGGGGTTTCAAGTTCAAGATCTCTTCCGAGATACAATCCTTTCTCAATAAGACCTTTAGACGGATACCTAGGTATAGTAAGGGCCGTGGCCCAAGGAATTGCGGTCGATATTCCGTTTATACGGGGTAATTTTGCCTGAAAGAAGTCTGATATGTCTTTCTCCTCCGCAGGCCTAGCCCTTATTCCCAAAGATTCCAGACCCTTTTGAATAACCCTTAGTTGGGCCTTGACTTCGTCAACCGAACTTCCTTGTGTCATTATTAATACACCATACCTAAATGGCGGATCTCCACTATTTACTCTCTTTACTATATCTTCTAGTATCCTGATTTCATTTTGGACTCTCTGGTTTGAAGGATCTGCTTCTAATTCTATGCGTAGATTCTGAATTTTCTGAAATACTTTACTTAGGAACTGTTCTCTATCCAAACTAATTTTCTGAATAATAATATTAATAGTACTATTAATATTTAGTATTTTATAAAAATTAATTATTTTAGTTTTTAAAACTTCTCCATCGAAGTCCCTAAAGTCGTATTCCACGTCATCTACAGCAAGGGAACCTACGAACCCTACAGAACTCTTAAACACACCTTTTTCTACAAACTGATAGAAATTATCTGTCTTTATTATCATCTTTTTAATCTTGTTATTAAAAAGATATATTACTATAATTAAATATAAAAGAAGGAAGTAAAGATTTCTTGTTACGATGGAAAGTGTTGATATAAATAATAGTAGAAGAATTAACTCCTTGTTTATTTTAATTCGTCCCTTATTCACACATTAGCTTAACACCAAAAACCTACACGGAGTAAGTCGTTACTAAAATACGTTCTCTTATGTTTTAGCTAAATATTCCTACAACGGAAAGGTGTCCTAAACGCGAAAATTACGATAATTTAGTAAAGTGTTAGAAACCCATAGTATACGTAATCTGCGAATAACCGGTGTAATGAAATATGAAAAACCAGGAAAGATTTTATAAAGCTAATTCATAGTTCAAATATCTCATGGAGTACAGCAAAGTTAAGATAGGCGATAAAGAAATAGAGCTAAACGAGGAGGTGATATCGACGCTTAACGAGTATGTAAGGACTCAAATGACGCTAGACGAGTTAGCTAAGAAGTTAAATCTCGCTGGGTGGGAGGAAGCTTATCAGTTAATAGTTAATACAGAGAGCTGGCTATTTTGGACTCCTCTCTCACTTCAGAGAAAGACCAAATAGTTTTTTAGCACATTAAATGCATGAATTTATGGGCCGGTAGCCCAGCTCGGAAGAGCGCTCGGTTCGCACCCGAGAGGTCCCGGGTTCAAATCCCGGCCGGTCCACTAGTAATTTTTTCAAACTTGTAACAAACAAAATTTCCTGAGTCGTCATTAGTCACTTTATAATTTATCAAGTCATGAAGGGTAGAAAAAATCTTAATTGTCGTGAAATCCCTATCTAGGATATGTCTTATTTCCTCTCTTGAAACAAAGCGTGCAGATTTATAATATCTGTCACCTCTCTCCCCTTTTTCTTTGTACATTTTTCCCAACGGTGAGTCGCTAGGAATTATACAGACTCCTAGATAACGCTTTGTAATCCTTGCGATCTCACGTGCGACTGTATTTAATTCTTTTATGAAACAAAATGTTAATGAAATAAACGAACACTCAATACTGTTATCCCTTATTGGTAGATTACTGATATCTCCCTGAATTCTATCCTCGTTCCGATTTACTAGAGCTAACATTGCTTCAGATAGATCCAGCGATATCTTATATCCACCTATAACTTCGTGGAAGACTCCCGGTCCAGAGCCCAAATCAATGCAGTTTTCAAGTTGTAGTCTGTTTACTGCTTCTAGTTCAGCCGTATATATATTCTGATTTATACGATACCAGTCTAAGTAATGCTGAGCGTCATTAAATTCTGACACATAAGGTACAGTGAGAAAGAAAAATTAAAAATTACGTTTATCAATACAAAGCGATTAGGACGTGTTTTTCTGATTCATGGTCTTATCAGGAGTACGGAATTCTACAAATACTTAAGGGAAGTTCCCACATGATCATTTTAGAATGTTGAGGGATGCGTTATAGTTCCTATCTATATCCCCCTAATTGATGTCTGTAATACATGTTATTTCTATAAAAATTCTGGTTTATAAACTAACTAGAGTCTGTCATACATTAGAAACTGTTAAAGATCCTCCACCTCCTTAACCTCTTCAAAATTAATTTTTTCTCAACTAGTTAACTCTTAACACCTTCTCCTACCGTGACATAAAACCACAAATCCTGACCAGAGGCGAAGAAGTTGAATCTCTCACAATAATGTTTAACGTTAATTTTACCATAGGGGACTATTCTCGGGTAGGTTAGAGAACTCAATAACATTTTTACTTTACTCGGAAAGTGACTATTAAATGAGATTATACGTGTTCAATGAAAAAGACATAGTTGAGGGCAGGGCAACTGATGTATATTTCAGAAGAACCTTAGATACATTAAATCACCTTAATATGAGAGACGTTAAGGTAAGAATAGAAGTGCATTCATATGGAATGCCAGAAGGGTATGAATGGGCCGTTCTAGCTGGGATCGAAGAAGTTCTATACGTTCTTAAGGATAAGCCATTTACGATTTACTCAATGCCTGAGGGAACTCTATTCAAAAGGGTCGAACCTGTTATGGTTATAGAGGGCAATTACGCAGATTTCGCAGTATACGAAACAGTAGTATTGGGTATTCTAAGGCATAGTACGAGCATTGCAACCAAAGCTGCTAGAATAAAAAGGAGGGCCATGAACAAGACAGTTTTATTTTTCGGTCTTAGAGCTCTTCATCCCTCGATAATGCCGATGGCGGACAGATCAGCGTATATTGGAGGTGCTGACGGCGTATCTGGAGAATTCTCAAAAGATTTCATAGGTATCACACCCTCTGGAACTATGCCACATGCATTAATGTTAGCCGTAGGGGATAACGAAAAAGCATGGAAAGGTTTTGACGAAGCGGTTTCGGAAGACGTACCCAGAATAGTACTTGTTGACACCTTTGATGATGAGAGAAATGAAGTACTGAAGGCAATCCAAATCCTAGGGAAGAAACTTTACGGCGTCAGATTAGATACTCCCTCTAGTAGAAGGGGTAACATGAAAGCTATTATCGAGGAAATTAAATGGAACCTACATGTGTTGGGATACGATAATATAAAATTCGTAGTAAGTGGAGGATTAGATGAAAACGACATTGAACAATTAAAGGACGTAGTCGATATATTTGGAGTCGGAACTAGCATAGCATTTCCACCTAGCGTAGATTTAAGTATGGATATTATAGAGAAAGAAATTAACGGGAGGTGGGTTCCAATAACTAAGAGGGGGAAATGGCCCGGAATGAAACAGGTATTCAGAAGAGAACCTCTTGATGATGAAATAAAGTTATGGAATGAAAAAGGCGAAGGAAAACCCCTCCTTCAAAAGGTAATGGATAATGGGAGGATAATTACTGAAATTCCATCAGTAAATAAGATACGGGAATACGTATTAGGACAGCTTGACAGACTTATTCAATGATTATTTCTTTCATGTTCTCTATAGCCCTGTTAAAAGATATTTCTACTATGGGCTCCATTCTCCTTATACTATTGTAGAGTCTCAAGGTAATTACCCTTAATGTCATAGATACTGCAGGGTTATTCAAGTTATTTACTTCTTTCTCGAGATCTTCTAACTCCGTTATTAGAACTCTCCTTATCGTCCGTAATTCCTCCGATACATCATTACACATTTTCATGTCTTCTTTAGATAAAACCTTAATAGCGTGGTCTATTACGACCATGGTCTGTTCTATTATTGTATTTAGTTTTGGCCAAAAATTCTTAAGCGATTGAATATCTGTTGGAGACAAAAGGAGTATATCTGTAGCTGCTTCACTTATTTCGTCAGCAGCTTCTTCCAACGATTTTACAAGTATCCTGTTTCCCACAATTTGTATTCTCTTCACGCCTATTACCGTGCTTAACGTTCTATTTGACTGTGCCATTATTAGCTGTCTCAGGCTTAAGAAGTAGAGTCTGTCGATTTCCTTCTCTATTTCTAAGACTTCTTGAAGGAAAGCTCTGCTGGATTCCTTTATACCTAGGTTAAGGTAATGAAGCATTTGTTTTAGAGAGTTACTCATCCTAGTAATTAACCCAGACATGGTGTATTTAGACGGATCTAGGAAAGATTGTATCGTTATAGAATCTGGCAACTGAGATACTATTTCTAAACCAATTAACCCTCTAGCAGTTTCCTTAATTTTCTTTATGGTATCGTCATCAAGGAATCCTTTACCCATTTCTACAGTTATCTTATCATAGCCCAGTATGTAGGAGGAGTAAATTATTTTACTAATGAGTTCGGGTGAGGGTTGTGACGAAATTCTTACTGTTAGCTCCTTACTTGAAGATTCCACTTTCATAGTAGGAGGGAGTATTTTAATAGAACCGTCCTCATCGGGTTCTATATAGACGCTGTCTCCTGGTGATAACGAAGTCTCCTTTACCCAATCCGCGGGAAGCGATACCATAAGCGTTGACTTTCCGAATCGCTGTACTTTTCTTATCTCCATAAACACCACTATGAAATGTATAAATCGGTTAAAGTTTATAAAAGTAATCTTTACAGTTATAATATCTTGGTAACAATTGGTATATCTCCAAATCCATTTATATGGATAACTTCGTGTTTATTTATATCGCTTACGGGTATTACTCTTGCGCCGATAGGTCTTTTTTTAACCTTATGTAATGCTATTAGATCTAACAGGAGAGATCTCATCAGATTCATATCACTCTTAATAGGTATCATATCTACTCCTGCTACGCAAACTTGAGAAAACATTACGAAATGGTAAAGACCTAATCTCCCCTCCTTTACCCTTTTCATAAGTAATGAGTCTTCTCCTAAGGGAAGCATAACTTCCTTGAAACCTATTGATTTTATTAATTTCGAATACCTTTCTATTATTGAATTAAGGTTCCTTACAGTATATAAATTTGAGGGACTAAATAGTCTACTTATTCTTCGCTCGATTAGTCTTCCTACGCTATCATCCATCCAAGGGGAAAGTGAAGGGTCAAGACCAAGATATTCTGATCCGATTTCGCTAGATATCTTTTTAACTTCCTTTTCTGCCGTAAGTAAATCTTGCTTAACCGTACCCCTCATGAATGATTCGACGTAGAGTAGACTAGCTCCTATGCCATCCACATTGTTCGCACTTCCTGCTGGAAAGTAGGGCGTAGTCAAGAAATCGTTATTTATCAATACTGATACCCTAGAGGCTTCATCAGGTTCAAGGTTTATGATCTCCTTAACGACTATATTTATATCAGTTTCATGATTGAGAAGTATTGAACCATAAACGTTATCGAATTCCTTAATTACGTTATGAAAAGTTTTTCCATCTAGCTTATTAGGGGTTAAGTGTAACAGGGAAAACTTTACTTCATTATCATCAACGAGGTCTAGCAAAGCCAATGGATCCGTTTTAGTTGGGGGAAACGCTATTCTTCTCGTCCATATTTCTATTGGCGATGAGACGGATTTCAGCTGAGAAATTGCCTCCTTAACTTTACCTTTGTCTGGTTGCGATATAAATCTCGTAAGAGCCCTTATTCGCATGCTTATTTTCTTCTTTTTCTAATATTTATAATGCTTAGGAGATCGTACTTTTCGGCATAACGCTGTTCTTTCCAAGGATCCCCTAGCATATGATATCCTCTTCGCTCCCAGAATCCTGGGATATTATCTCGCATAACTTCTATTCCGACAATCCATTTAGCACTTTTCCATCCGTAAAGATATGGGATCAAAGCCCTAACGGGACCTCCATGCTCAGGTCTTAGTGGATTTCCGTTAAATTTTAATGCAAGAATGGATCTCTCCATCATTGCATATTCTATGGGTATATTTGTACTATAACCGTCTGCTGAGTGAAGCATAACGAAATGCCCTTTAGGTTTGACCTTATCCAAGACTAGTGAAAGTCTAATCCCCTCCCACGTATCGTTAATTCTTGACCAACCGGTAACGCAGTGAAAATCTGTGGTAATTGAAATCATAGGATAGCTCGTTAAGTCTTTCCATGAAATGCTTATTTCATTATCCACTTCTCCAAACACCCTTAGACTAAAATTTTCCTTGTCAACATGAGGTGTATCTCCTATACTCATCACTGGAAACTTGTCGGTAACTACTTGGTTTGGTGGTATTTCCTGCATAACAATCTCTCAGAACTATAACGTTAAAAGTTTCTGCTTAATTTCTTTTTGAAATATCATCAATGGTGATTTTGCGTCGGGGCCGCTCACGCGTTCATTGTGAATTGTAATTTGGGATAAAGTGTAATAAAATACAGTAAATCGTCTTAGTGGAAATATCCACCAGTCATTGCGGTAGTATTGAATAAAATTTGTCGTAGTTATTGAAATAAACTGAATGTGCAATAGAGACGTGATCGCCCTCGGGTTGTTCTATGACCCTTTTATAACTTTGAAAGTCAAAGTTATTTAATAAGAATATGCTTCCTGGGCAATTCAGGTGTCAATTGCAAACTGTAATTATTGTTGAGACTGGTCAGATAAGGGAAGCTGTAAACCGCGGATCCCTACCCAGTCAATGCCGATCGTTTAATTAAATTTATTCTTTTTCTAAACAAATTGGATTCGGAAAAAACCCATTAACGGTCCATTACGAATTCGGAACTCTGATAAAGGTTAAAGTTAGTGATAGATTAATCTATTCGTAAAGAGGTTGCATCTGATGAGAGTATTCGTGGGAATTCCAATAAATCAGGACAGTAAAATTTCCAGCTTACTCGGTGAGATAAGCCAGGTGGGAGAAGTAAAACTAGTAGAATTGGATAACATTCACTTGACTTTGTTGTTTATAGGTGAAAAGCCTGACCACTTAGCAAAAGAACTAATAAAGGCGTGCCGAACTGTAGCGTTTAAAAGCTTTGAAGTCTCGTTGAAGGGAATTGGAGTCTTCCCTAATTTAAGTAGACCGCGTGTTATATGGATAGGAGTAGAGAAGGGAAAAGGAGAGTTGATACTAATAAGGAATAAACTAATTGCAAACTTGGCCAAAATAGGTATAAAACCAGACGATGAATCGGATTTCTCGCCTCATATAACATTGGCAAGAGTTAGAGGTGGGGTGAATATAGGAAAACTCACTGAGATTATAGAACGCTATTCAGACTACACGTTCCTTACTTTCAACGTAAATAGCTTCTTTGTTTTTAAAAGTACACTAACAAAAAACGGTCCTATATATGAGGAATTATCTGAAGTGAAGGTAAGTGAATCTTGATGACGTTTTAAGAAGGATTAAACCAGACAATCAGGAATATGAAAAGGCAAATAGCGCCATAAACACGTTAATGAAACTGTTAGATGGCCTGTCTGCCGAAGTTCACGGTTCCTTTAGGAAAGATACTTGGCTTAAAGGAGATACTGACATCGACGTGTTCGTCTTTTTTGATAGAAGCTTGGGTGTCGATTGGTTAAAAAGGGATGCGATACGTATACTGATGGAAAGGCTTTCGAGTCTTAATCCGAAAATGTCGTATGCCGAACATCCGTATCTTAGAGTAGAAGTTAATGGGATTAATTTCGATGTCGTACCTGCGTTTAAGATAAGATGGGGAGAAAAACCACTAACTGCTGTAGATAGAACTTCCCTACATACAGATTTCGTGAATTCGCATCTCTCGGACTATCAAAAGGATCAAGTACGATTGCTGAAAAAATTCATGAAGGGAATAGGGGTATATGGTGCAGAAATAAAGACAAGGGGGTTTTCAGGTTATGTTGCGGAACTTCTCATAGCGTACTATGGAAATTTCGAGTCCGTAGTAAGCGAATCCAGTAAATGGAAACATCCGGTACGTATAGAGTTAGCGAAATGCTTCCGTGAATTTAAGGAACCATTAATTATAGTTGATCCCGTAGATCCTGATAGAAACGCTGCATCGGCTGTATCCCTTAGAAGCCTTGCTACATTTGTGCTTGCGTGTAATGAGTTCATGAAAAACCCATCAGATAATTTCTTCTTTCCAGAACAAGAAACGTATTCCGTCGTAAAGGGAGATATCCTAGCGTTTGAAATTCTAACAAAAGACGTATCGCATGACATACTCTGGGGGCAGATATGGCGAAGCGTTACGAGGATAAAAAACAAGTTAAAAGAGGCCGGTTTTGAGGTAATAGATATTACTGCCACAGAAAGCGACGGTAACTTGTATATTTTAACTCAACTGGCATGTAAGAATATACCGGAATACTATTTACATGTGGGCCCTTTCTACTTCGACAAGGACGGGGTAAATAAGTTCATATCCGTAAATGAACAGGTATGGATAAATGAGCAAGGTAGATTATGTACTATAAAAAAGAGAAAGGTGACTGATGCGGAAGCTATCATAGTAAGCAATATAAAAGTCAATGGGATGATAGGTATAAGGAAGGTAGATGGTATAAGCGCATGGATGAGTCCATTTTTGAGAAAGAGGCCAACTTGGTTAAAATAGAAAGTTTCATATATCCTAAAAGGCAAGAAAAAATTATAGAAGAACTAAGGAAATTCGGTATAAAAGAGGCTTACTCCTTCGGCCCAGTTAACCTCTCTAACGTAAATGTCATTGGCAAAGGTAAGTCCGGAATAGTCGTTTTACTTGATAGGGGTAAGGTGATTAAAATTAGACGTTCAGATTCTCCTAAACTCGATATGACAGATGAAGCAATGAGGCAAATAGAAGCCTATCCTTCCTCACCTAAGGTACATCTATACGGGAATAACTTCATTATAATGGATTACATTCCTGGAAGGCCTTTAACAAGAATGGAAAAGCCAGAAATAAAACGGGATGTAATAAGAAGGGCTTTTTGGCTAGATTATAAGCGAATACGTCACAAAGAAATTACTAGACCATGGAAGAATATTCTCGTTACTGAAGCAAGGAGTTATATAGTTGATTATGAGTCCAGTACATATTCCTACAAGCCTAATAACGTAGCAAGAGTGGTCTTTGCTCTAACTCGCAATGCGCAATTGGTTAGCCTTTATACCTCGGCAAAACTGTCACTCGGTTCATTAGTAGATATCGTTATTAATTCATAATCTAAATTAATTCATAATCTAAGGTTTTCCGCTTTTTCCTTGCTATTTGAATACTAAATATCGTAGGCATTTCCAATTGCCGACCGCATCTAGGGCACTTGTTTCCGTGATAACTCATGATTTCTTGTGGAGTTCTCACGCCGTAATAGTCCTGTCCTACTTTTTCAAATCTGAATAATTCGTATTCGCATCCTTTACACGTCCAGATTATTCCTATGTCTATCACCAGTACAAAACTTAGCTGATTTTATATAAGTAGGATTGCCTTAGTAATACCAAAAAATACATACGACCAAGTTCTCGTATTACGAGAGAGTGTTCCGAAACTGTTTACGCAAAAAACACGGAAAAGGGTAATATTACGAAGCAAAACATTTTTAAAAAGGAATGATGAGTTCAATGTGGGACCGTCGTCTAGCCAGGACTAGGATGCCAGCCTGGGGAGAATTCCCTAACCACCAGATCGCTGGTGGTCGCGGGTTCAAATCCCGCCGGTCCCATATTAAAAAATTATTTCTTTAAAATTATTATTATTGCGCCAATGATTATTAGAGCCAATAATGAATAAACTATGAACGGATTTAGTGAAGGTGCTTTTGTGGAAGTTCCGCCAGCGAGAACAATTGGATGATTAACTGAAGAGCTTGAAGTATTGGATATCGAAATATTAGATATCGTTATAGTACTGGAAGTGTTGGTATTTACTGGAGGCTTTATTAAAAACGGAATTACGGCCTTCGTATAGTTACCTAATTGATTATAGACTATAATTTGTATCAAATAGAGGCCTGGTGATGCTGCAATTTTCCCCAACCCCGCACTGCTTAAGAGGATTTGAGTATTGTTAACTAACACCTGGTACTTAAAGTAACTGCTTTCATTAATTTTTACAATTAATGTACCGTTTTCATAACTTATATTATAGTTGGGAATAACAGGTGTTGGGTAATACAGAGTCTTAATTTCGGTAAAGGAACTACCTGCTACATTAGCTCCCTGAATTACGAATGTGTAGTTTCCGTAACTATTTAATATGTACATGTACTCAGTGCCACTTACCGTAGAGTTATAGATCGATTTACCATTCAAGTAAACTAATAGCGTGAGGTTTGCTGGCTCTGTAGTTTTCCATTTGATATACGCTTTATTCCCAATTCTAACCATAGATGCAGATATGTGAGGGATTGTGATTGATGTAAATTTAATCATAGCTGGTGTGCTGTTTCCGTCTGGGTTTTCAGCAATTATCCTTACGTAGTAGACGTCATTTGGAAATAGGCCAGTTAATGTAAAATTAGTAGTATTTCCAACCCAAAATGTTTTTGTGTAAGTGTTGTTTGAAAGTGTTATGTAATAGCCAAGAATAGATAGTCCTCCATTATAACCTGGAACCCAGAACAGTGTAATATTATCATTTCCTAACTTGTAGCTAATTACAGGCTGGTTTGGAATTGTAGATGGGGTAAGTTTTATTGTGTTTGACGGAGTCCCGTTTCCTGCAATATCGTGGGGAACTACATATATATAATACTGAATACCGTTTTGAAGATCCGTAACATTATAATAGTTGTTATACGTAAGGATAGTCGATATTCCAGCTGAACTGTTTAAGACTAAGTAGTATACTGGGGAAACGTTAGTCCATTCCACAAATATCCATTGATTTCCCGAAGCGTAATTTATTATTCTTGGAGAAGATGGTGGGTAGACGAAATTAAGCAGATTTACATTAGATATCTCTATATTCGTTGAGTTATATCCTCCAATTAGGTAGATAGACGAATTAACCTGAACATATGCCATATCATATACCGGTTCTGACATATTCCATACGTAAATCCAAGACGTGTTTCCTTCTAGCGCCAGGATCTTGCTTGATGGATGAATCACACTTTCAAAAACCATCCCTCCTATTGAAAATAATTCGTTGTGTATGTAAGCCAGACCTTCCCCCTCAAGTCCGTAGGGTAGTGGAGCTAATTCTGAGACAAGCCCAGTTGCAGGATTAAATGCAAAAACAGAATTAAGCGCATGTACTCCGTAACTTCCCCCAACCATGAAGAACACACTACCATTAAACAGATATGATGCGAACGCTATGCCAACTGGTAATTTTTCCGTTAAAACTTGCCATGTGTTGGTAGCCGTGTCATATACTTGTATGATGTTAGAGTAATCTGACGCAATCCCCTCTGCTAATGCATAAGAACTGTTTACGCCTCCGAATAGAAAGATCTTACCACTATAGCCTAAAGACGCAGCTCCGTATACTGGCATAGGCATGGAGGTATTAATCACCGTCCAGTGAGAACCATTATATATCTCAATCGTATTGGCTAATTTTCCTGTCGATACATAAGTTCCACCTACTAGGTAAACCTCATTATTGCATACTATCGCATTTTCGCCAGTAATCCCTATGTGAAGTGGAGTTCCATAGTGCCATGTCCCGTTATAAATAAGCGGTAATGTTTCCGTGCCGTTATTATTGTTTATAAATAATATTATTTTTCCCTCATAATAGACTGATGCGGTTGATGATATCGGTAATGGCGTTTGCGCCAGTTGATGCTCTGTTATCACTAACGCTGAGAGCGGAGTTGCAAAAGATATGCATATTAGTAGTAACAAACCTGTTTTCTTCATTAATGTTAGTATTCAAGGTATTCATGGTATATAACTGTTATCAATTGTTAATACTGCGTAGAACGAAGGCTGGGGGGTCAAATAAGCACTTATTCTCTCCTTAGATGGAGGATTATTAGTCGCGACGTTGCCCGAGGTGATTCAAACTTCCATTGTAAATTGTAATTATTGTAAATGGCAATTAAATAAAGGAAATTATTAAGTGTGAATCTCTTACTGGTCTATACGATAAGATTCAGTTAAATTTATTCCGTTTTTCTAAATAAAGTGAACTAACAATGAACGTGTGAACGGCCCTGCCCTATGACCTCTTTTTCATATAGGGTAAAGCTGTTTGATGAGGTAGTTGAGCCCCAGAGAAAGGAAATTATTAAGGCAATAACATGATGCCTGATAGCAACAAGAAATTCGCTAAATAACAAAAAATTAAAACCTAGCGTATGGGCATATCACATTACAACTATTGACGTAGGGAAAAAGTTAATTACACATTGGTATTATGTTATTTATGTCAATCGAGTGTGATAGACCACCTTTAACAGAAGAGGAGAAGAGGAAAGTAAAGGAGAAATTAGCTAGGGGTAAGCAGAAAGAGTTCAAGTTTGGGTAATGCAGTAAATGGTTACTCTTGAAGAAATAAATACAACTATAGTTTCTTGTTCTAAATGTCCTAGACTCTCGGCTTACATAAATGATGTTAGTCAACGTAAAGTTAAAAGATATCGTAATTGGACGTACTGGGGAAAACCTGTCCCTAGTTTTGGAGATCCAGAAGCGAAATTAGTTATAGTAGGGTTAGCGCCGGCGGCCCATGGTGGTAATAGAACTGGGCGAATGTTTACCGGTGACAGATCTGGGCAGTGGCTTTTTAGAGCTCTTTACGAAATAGGATTTAGTAATAAAAATGAGAGCATAAGTAGAGATGACGGAGTGCAAGTTAGAGGTGTATATATTACTGCCGTTGTTCATTGCGCACCACCTAAGAATAAACCTTTAAAAGAAGAGGTCAATAAATGTTCAACTTACCTAAAAGAGGAGTTAGAGCTATTAAAAAGGGCGAGAGTTTATCTAACATTAGGCTCTGTTGCTTTTTCTAATACTACCAAAATACTCGGGGTTAAGGGGAAATTTTACCACGGAGCTAAGTATAGTGTGGGAGAAAGACTAATTATTGCCAGCTATCATCCGAGTGCTCAAAATACGAATACTGGTAAACTTACATGGAATATGTGGATCTCCCTTTTCATGGAAATTAAATCTATTCTAGATAAAACTTAATATAACAAATGAAGAACGTATTTTATGTATTTGCCGGAGATCGATTACAATAAAGTTACCGAAACAATAGTCTCACAGCTCCAGAACTATATCGAACGTTATGGAGCTAAAGGGGGAGTTATAGGGCTCAGTGGAGGTGTAGATTCGTCTGTTACGGCATATCTCTTACGGAAAGCTACAGATAACATCTTTGCGTTAGTTATGCCGTCATCTTCTACTCCACCTAATGATGTAAAAGACGCGATTGATGTAATAAAACTATTGAACATAAAGGATTATAAAATAATAAATATAGATGAAATAGTCGATATCTTTTCAAAAAATATAATCAATAGGGATAACCGGGTTATAGGCAACGTGAAGGCAAGGGTAAGGATGACGTTACTTTACGCCTATGCACAGACATTGGATTACCTGGTTATAGGGACTGGCGATAAAAGTGAGATACTCCTCGGTTATTTTACAAAGTATGGAGATGGGGGGGTAGATGTCTTGCCCATCGGGGAACTCTATAAGACGTGGGTAAGGAAACTCGCAAAAGCCATTGGTATACCGGAGAATATATATACAAAACCTAGCAGTCCTGCACTATGGACAGGGCAAACTGCCGAGGGAGAGTTAGGGATTTCGTACGAGAAAGCCGATGATATACTATTTCTCCTCGTGGAAAAGCGGATGGGAATTGAGGAAATACATAAGTTAACTGGTTATCCAATTCCTACAATAGAGCGTGTATATCAACTTTACGTAGGTTCAGAACACAAACGCAACATGCCTCCGATTATGAAAATTTCATTATGAAGTAAAGTTACAAATTCGCTTCATATACGTTTAATTACTTAATCAATAAATACTTATTTGTGGCTAAAGACCCCGTAGCCTATAAAGTAAGCCTAGTAAATGGAGACGACTTATCCGTCCTTAAGACTATACTACGACTTCATAGTAATCACGAAATGGTACAGAGGGGGTTGGTTCAAAGACTTCTAACGTTATCACCTAATCTGCTTAATATATCACTGGAAAAGTTATATCAACTACATCTAATACGAAAAACTAACGTAAGAGGAAGGGAAAGTTTTAGAATAACTTTCACTGGTATGGATGTCCTCTCCATAAAGGAATTGTCTATGAGGGGAGTAATTAAGTCCATTGGGGAAGTTATAGGGGTCGGTAAGGAAAGCATTGTATACCTTGGAGAGAATTTCAACGGTGAAAAAATAGCGATAAAACTTTATACTATAAAGAGGACTTCCTTTAGAAACTTTAGAAAAACTAGGGAGATAGAGAAAAAAATTGATTGGATAGCAATGAGTATACAATCTGCAAAAACCGAATACCGTAATTTAGAATGCGTGTCGCGAAAAGGAGGGAAAGTCCCTAAACCTTATGGTCACTATTTGAATGCTGTTGTAATGGAGTATTTCAATGGTAAAGAGTTGCAGCGTGTGTTTACAAACAAACCGTCAGAAATATTTGACGAGATAATTGCAACAGTTAATATTGCTTACAACGAATGTAATGTGATCCACTCTGATTTAAGTCCGTACAACGTTTTAGTTAATGGTGAAGATATTCGGGTTATCGATTGGTCTAATTCCTCTCACGATAGGTTAAAACTAGAGAAGGATATAGGAAATATTATAACTTATTTTAATAAAAAATATAATTTTAGTAAGAGTGTAACTGAAATTCTGGATCTGGTGAGGGGATAGAATGATCTATTTCATGGGTATTGACGTTTCTCAGGGAAATGCAAATTCCTCGAGACCGCCTGCTTATTCCGTTGTTATAATCGACTCGAATGAGAAGATTATAGAAAAGCAAGAATACGCTACTCTTAGTAGAATTATAAGACTCTCATGGGACTATAAACCTAAAGCTATCGCCGTTGATAACGTGTATGAGATAGGAGGGAATGAGAGAAATTTCGTCAGAATAGCCTCCTTTCTTCCGTATGAAACCGAAATAATTCAAACTACTGTTGTTGAGGGTACTTTTTATGATCTGAGAGATATCGCTAAGAGCGTTGGGATTAGCATAGAGGGTAAACCGAATCCTGTAAAAACTGCCTATATTAACGCATTACTTGCACTAAGGGGAAAGGGGACCAAGATTAAGCTTATTGAGGAAAAGACGAAGATAATAATCTCTAGAGGGAGAAAACTCGGTCCTGGAGGTATGAGTCAAAACAGATACAAAAGAAAGATAAGGGGTATGTTATTACAGGTGGCGAAGGATGTAAAGTACAAGTTAGACACACACGGTTTCGATTATGACATGTTAATAAAGAGAAGCAAAAACGGAATAGAGGGAGCAACTTTCGTTGTTTACACTTCACGTGAGAGTCTTTTTGGTATAGTAAAAAAAACAAATACTCCAGATGTAATCGTCGATATAAGACCTGTTTATAGGTCTAAAGTAGAGTTCTTCCAAAAGAAGGAAAAAAGGAGCGTCCCTCTTATAGTGGGTATAGACCCGGGAATACATGTGGGAGTTGCCGTACTTGATATATATGGCAGACCTCTACTACTTGCCACGAAGAAATCTATAGATGTAGATTACGTAATATCTGAGATAACTGGACTCGGTAAACCTTATATAATTGCATCTGATGTGAATCCTGTTCCTGATGCAGTAAAGAAAATAGCGTCTAGAGTGGGAGCAAAGGTATCATATCCTAGTAAATCTCCCAGTATAGAAGAGAAGCAAAAGATCTCCGATGAATACGCACAACAATATAATATAAAAATAGAAACCTCCCATGAGAGGGACGCTCTTTCAGCTGCAGTGAAAAGCTTTAAGGAAATAGAGAGCAAAATTAGGCAAATCGAGGGCTATTTAAGAAGGACTGGGATAGACATTGATCAGGATAAGTTAATGCAATGTGTTTTGAGGGGGATCCCAAGAAGCGAATGTATTGAAGCTATAATTCAAAGCGCTATGAATATTCCAAATGACGATCTAAAGCCGTCTGTAGCAGTTCAGGAAAACAAGGATAAAGTAACCGATAAGCAATCACAAGAGATACTTTACTATAAGCTGGAACTTAGCAGATTAAAGGAGTATATGCGAAAACTCTACATTGAGAACGAACAGCTAAAGAAAAAAATTAGAGAATTAGAAATAAATAATAATAAAGAGATAATGATTGACAGGAAAGTTCATGCGTTAACAATAGAAAATAGGAGGAAAGGCGAATTTATAGTTAATGAAGAAAAAATCATACAAGAGTTAACTCGCGAAAGGGAAAAATTAAAAGAAGTAATAGATATGTTAGTTAATATGAAAGTAAAAATAGTTACTAATGATAACCAATTAGTGTCAGTAAAAAATGGTCAGCTTTATGTCCTTGGCGAGAAAGTAGATGGAAGAGTAGCAGAATACGTTGGAGGCGATTATTGTATAATTAGAAATGACGTATTAGATGATATAAAAATTCTTCTAAGAGAAAACATTGAACAGACGTCTAGCAATATCAATATAACAGATTTAATAAAGCACTACCGGGAGGAAAGAATAGAACGCTTATCAAAGAAACCAAAGAAGTATAGCTTATCTGAGGAAGCTTAAAGCTAGAATAGAGAGAGATAGAATTCCGGTCTTTAGTATCGATTCGTCCACGTTAAACCTGGAACTATGATTCGGATATATAATGCCCTTTTGTTCATTCCGAGTACCTAGAAAGTAATACATACCTGGAATTTCGTTTAAGAAACGTGACATATCTTCTCCTCCCATTATAGGGTCAATTTCTTGGGTAGTAAAACCGTTTTCCCTAAGAGTAGATATAGCGTTTTCGGTAACTTCAGGATCGTTTATAGTAACAGGATATCCTTCCTGGATTTCTACTTCGCATATAGCACCAAAAGTTGAACAGAGGCTCACTATTATTTTTTTCATTAATTCCCAAACTTTCCTTCTTAACGTTTCATCTAGAGTTCTTATAGTACCTTCCATAACTACTTCATCTGGAATTATGTTATCCTTAGTACCTCCTTCAATTCTTGATACAGAGATAACAAGGGGTTTCCTCTGTTCAACGTATCTACTTCTTAGACCATATATTGAGTTTATAATTTGTGATGAGACAAAAATGGGGTCTATCGTATCATCTGGTTTAGACGCGTGACCCCCTTTTCCTTTAATTTTAATGAGGAAGGCGTCTGGTGACGCCATTAATGGTCCAGCCCTATAGCCTATAACTCCTGTGGGTAATTCTGCCATAATATGTAAACCGAATATATAATCTGGCTTAGGTTCTTTTAACGCGCCGTCTCTAATCATTGGCAACGCGCCACCTTCACCTCCTGCTTCTTCTGCAGGCTGGAAAAGTAGCTTAATGCTGCCTCTCAGCATTTCCTTATTTAGAGCTAATGTTTTTGCAACTCCAAGTAGAATCGCCGTATGCGCATCGTGACCACAGGCATGCATTACCCCTTTTACTTGTGATCTATAATCTACATTATTCATTTCCTGAATGGGCAATGCGTCCATATCGGCTCTGAGTGCAACTACTTTTTCACCCTGACCTTTCAAAAGACCTACTACCCCATTTCCTCCAACATTTTCCCTTAATTCATAGCCTAGTCGCCTTAAGTACTCACTAACTAGTTTTGCGGTTTTAGTCTCCCTGTAGGATAACTCCGGATTTTTATGTATCTCTCGTCTTATAGAAATTATCTCATCTTCAATTGAATTTATTGTGTCTTGTAGTTTATTCAACTCCTCTTTAGTTAGCATTAAGTATAAGTAAACAAAATAAAGGTTAAGAGTTTTAACTTATTAAAGATTAAGGGAGTAAAATCCCGCCTCATGATAATGCTAAATGCGTAATTAATATGATTAATTAGATTTACTAAAAAGTTATAAAATATGTTTGTCTAGGATTAAATCTAGTAAATAAACAGTAGATAATAATATAAAATTAGTTTATTATATATATAAAAAATAATAGCGTAATTTACAGGAATTCGGGTTAAGGACGAACTTGACAGCATGATAAGTTCGGGTAATTAAGGATCCTAAATTATCGGATACTATACTCTACTAGTAGATTAGCAAAGGTCTTCAATCTTAGTTAATCTTCCTGTAATTATAGTCCTGATTGAGCAGTGTAAGGTGGGTTATTCCTATATCCTAAAATTTAGTTAATAAAATAAATTACATTTATTGTACATTATACACTGTCTTGAGTTCGAGGTACTTTACGACGTGATTTGCGTGAGGAATAAGGGGAAACCTAGACGTTTCATCTCTAATGCTCGGAAAGACCTTTATGAGTTAGCTGAAGTCTGCAGATTAAGATGTAGAGGAGGACTTTAAGCCAAGGAAGGCAATTGCTGGATAGGGAAAAAGTTACCTCCCTATCTGATCTGGACCTTCTACTCGACACAACTTGAAATCTACTGAACTATTTCATTTAACTTTACCACACCCGAGTCGCTTCCTTTCCAAGAGTTCATGGGCCTCTAAAAGCGATTTTAAGTTATCCGAATGGCGGCATATGCTCCTTGCTTTGCTCTCGTTAGAGAAATTCAGAACTTCTCACCCCTTTTAGAATTAGCTTGTAAAATATACTAGATTTTAACTAAACATATTATATTGCCATATTCTTGAGTTAGCTTAATCCTATATCTTCGTTTACAAGTTACATTAATAATATCTGATTGACGTAAGATCTTTTAGCAAAGGATGCCTTACGATAAAACCTAAAAATGACATATATGTAATCAAATTCTACAGTCTATTCTAATTTAACACACATTTTGGTCCTTGAATTTTCAGCTTCCTCAAACTTCTTTATTAGCTTATACGTTGATTTAATTACGGAGTTCGTGGAAAGGGTAATGCATTCATAGTTGTTTGTTGGGGAAAAGCGAGTACATTTTTCCACGTTGGTTATTGTCCTACTTAATCCCCATAACCGCTCATCATTTACGCGAGCAAAGTTATACACAATATATTTGAATATGACTGGAGATTTTTGTCTTTGCTTTATCTTGACCAGAATTTTTATAAAATTTAGTTTAAAAAAATTCAAGAGTTCCTCTTTTGCTTCATCGCTTAACTGTTTATTAATGGTTAGCTTATACACGGTTTCACTGTATGATCTTTCTATAAAACCTTTACCTGTTCTTCCTTGATTCCACTTGAAGGAGAATTGTAGACCGTTTTCAATAAATGTTAAATCAGTATCAATAAATGAGCCATGACATTTATATTTCATAAGAGGTATTTGATAAAAGCCTTTTTATGTCCTTAGGTAGAGCTTTACGATATGTATACAATAGACGCTCGTATACTAGACGACTTTAAACAGGTATCCTAAGTTTTTCATCATAAACATTTGCAAGCCCTTATTTGTACCTCTTCGGACTCTAAAGGTCCTATCCTCTTTCATTTCCTTTAGGATTAACGAAGTAAGAGTGTCCAATGTGTAATTAACAGAATAACTAGATAAACTAAAAAGTTATAAAACACATCACTCCGGAATTAAATCCATTTAATTACGAGGAGAGAGGTAATATAAATTAAGTTTATTGAACTCACTCACAATTTACCATATTATTTCTTAAGCGTCAGGGGTAAAAAGAGGTTTTAGGTGTGATGAGTTAAAAGTTAGCAGAGGGTAGAATCAAAATATTTTTAAGCTTAGGAAGTCGGCAAGGGAGTTTCATCTCTCGTAATTTCCTTCTACTATCGTCCTAATGATGCGTTTCGAAATGAATTATTCCTGTATACTAAAGTTTAGTTAATAAAGTAAATAACATCTATTCTACACTGGGTACCGTCACGTGTAACTATTGACAAGAGAGGGCTATACATAATGGTAGAAGTTTACTATGATATGTTAGTTCTTAACAGTATTTTCATGAATTTTGGCATATTCTGTAATATTTCACAGAAGTAATTGATGAGTTTCCATTCCAACACTCTGGTAAGCGTTATCGATAGTTACGCAGAATTAATAAAAGCGTTGTCCTTAATCAGTCTTTCTTAGCTGTGCTTTATATATTTCCACAAGGTATACGTAACCAAAAAAGTTAAAAAAAGAAAACTGTATTTCTTATCGGATTCTTAGAAAGCAGGGTTTACTTCTTCTGACCGCCCTGCTCCTTCTTCTCTTCCTTCTTCTGCTTTGCCATTTTTGTTCTCTAAATAATAATCCCATATTAACTTGTTATAAAGAGTATCTGACGTAAATATCCGATAAATATTTACGAAGAGTGACTACTAGACAACTATTTTCTATTAATGATTATATGTTAAAGCTGTATATAATATCTAATTGTATTACAGGAAACAATTAAGGATTGTTACTTTTCTCTAGAAATAGAAGGTAATAAAGTATCGGCAATTTTATTTTAATCCCTTAAAAGGTAAATACTTTAGTAGTTTTCACTATTCCTCAATAGATATATATTATATCTAAATATGTAAAAACAACTAGTTATTATCTTTACGGGAGTAAGGAAATGGGGGACAGCAGGGAGAGGGATACCCCACTTACACTTGAATAATTAGGTATATGTTAATGACACTAATCTACGGAGTCATCGAGACAGCTAAGCGGGAGTTGATTTGCTACGCCTCTACTCCAATTAACAGTATGGGATATCCTGAACAAGAAGTTCAATTCGGTGTACTCCTATCATCTGTAAAGTACTTCAGGTAAGGAATAATGATACCTTTTCCGTAGGATAGTTCAAGCCACTTAATTGATTGCTAATAACAATCTAATCCTTAAAAACTCATCTGTTTATCTTCATTAGGGGTTCAGAGGAGGCGGAAGACCCGTGAGGATTGGGATGGATAGCCCCCTTTGAATGGGTTTGAATATCTGTTAGCAGCCGAATACATTAATGAAAGTCATCAACGGAGTAAGCGCCACCGAGACGCCCACGCGAGAGTCAATGTGGTATGCCTCTGCTCTAATTACAGTCCTATGTGGGACACTAACGTTAAATCCACTTCGGCCCACGATCCTTAGTGCCTGTGGAGTTCCACCCTCTACCACAAGCAAGGCGGAGCGGTGAAACAGAAAGCCCCTTCTGCCAAGAAGGGGTGAGTTCACTGAATAGCCTTATGTATATTTTCCTTAGGCGTGTTATTGTTTATTAACAATAATATAACGAAGATGTTTTACATGAGTACGCTTAAAAGGATATTAGAGGCATTCGTAAATAGGGAAGTTTTAAATCCAGGAGAAGCAGTTGTGATTACAAGTTTGCCTCGTTATGAGGTTTTAGCTTATTTCCACATAATGGAAGAGTTAGATTTAATAGAGTGTATATATTCCCGCGGTTCACATAAGGTTTATCAATTGACAGACAAGGGAAAGGAAGTTTTAGATGGTATGAAAGAAGGTAAAATTATAGATGTAGTTGTTAGAGAGTCGGATATGCAATTTCCAGAATCTGTTAGAACAGGTGATAAAGTCACAGTATAGGTGCCCTGGAGAATTGAAAATCACCTATTGTAAACGATTGGAAATGATGGACTCGTTATTATGTTTGTCTTTACCAAAGTAAAGGAGTGGAGGACGGATACCCCACTTACACTTGAATAATTAGGTATATGTTAATGACACTGATCTACGGAGTCATCGAGACAGCTAAGCGGGAGTTGATTTGCTACGCCTCTACTCCAATTAACAGTATAGGATATCCTGAACAAGAAGTTCAATTCGGTGTACTCCTATCATCTGTAAAGTACTTCAGGTAAGGAATAATGGGGCCCCATCCGTAGGGTAGTTCACAGCACTTAATTATCAAGAAATCTGTCTTAACTCCGTAGTTTAGCTGTACCATAATAAAATAATACAGAGTATCTAATACCTTATTAGGATAGTATTTCCTAAAAATTATAAGTCTGAACTCTCTCAATCATGGTAGCTACTAATTTCCTTATAAAAAGTAAATCTTCGTAAATGTCTTAATAAAGTGTTCTACCTAAATATTCAGAATAAATCTGTAACGATATAACGTAAGGTTATTAAAGCATGTGTCGTAGACAGAGGGACGCTTAAATCGAAAGGATTAGATTTGTCCTCTTTAAGCTTCATTTCTTAGAAGACGTTGATGCTAAAGGACGTAAAGGCAAGGTACGTTAGTCTTTAGAACTCAAAGAGGTATAAAGATGGGTTTATCAAAATATTTCTATAAGACTAGTGAAAAATAGTGTTATGATAGCTATAATCATGGAAAAGCTTTTTTAGAGTAAAAAAGCGGAATGTTAAGTAGCCGGGTAGTCTAGCGGTCAAGGATCCAGGGCTCTGGCCCCTGGGACCAGGGTTCGAATCCCTGCCCGGCTACTGCCTCGGGAAGTATTCCCACAACCCTACTAACGTAGAATGTATCGCCTTATTTAAAGGTCCTATGTACGAGCGCCTCTGCCTACCGACGGGGTTATTCTCTAGTGAGCAAGCATAATACTTACCTTTTAATCTCTTTGATATAGAAATATTAATGTAAAATGAAGGTATTTTAATATTGTTAAGTGACAGGAGTTTATCTCTATGGGTATTAAGGTTACAAAAGATCTAAGTAGACTAACAGCCCACTTAATACTTAAATACAAGTTTACTAGGTATATGTTAATGACACTGATCTACGGAGTCATCGAGACAGCTAAGCGGGAGTTGATTTGCTACGCCTCTACTCCAATTAACAGTATAGGATATCCTGAACAAGAAGTTCAATTCGGTGTACTCCTATCATCTGTAAAGTACTTCAGGTAAGGAATAATGGGGCCCCATCCGTAGGGTAGTTCAGATAGAAAGAAGGGGGTCAAAATATCTAGCAAAAAAGATTTCGACAGGTTACAGGATCTATTCTTAGCTAAAAGTTCTCTCGAAAAGACTAGAACTCATATAATTCAAAGGAACGATAATCCGATTTTCCCCTGGATAAGAAGGGAACTGAATATGTTCATATTGAAATTTTCAAACGACCAGCGTTATCAGCAGGAAATAGCTGAACTTGTTCTATGTATCCAACGGGAAGATAGAAATTGTGTAAAACTCAAAGCGGAAAGATTACTTTCAATTATAAACGATGAGATTAAGGAACTGTATTCTAAGCTCTAAAGTCCTTGTCTGGAATCTCATATCAAACATATTGGAAGTTTTTGGACACGTATAAGTGAAGGGTTTTCAATTACTTTACTGACGATTTAAGGCTACGTATAAAATTCAGGGAAACATTGCATATCAATATTGTTATTGAAAATGTAACTACGATTAGAATCCTTTATTATCCTTTTTGCTGTAAAAACCAATTGGGTTATTTTTCAGGGTGATCCTATGTCAATTGCTAATTATAATTATAGCTATTAAATAAAGGAAACTATTAAGCACGAAATCCAACCTAGTTGATGTAAGGGCATTGAATTAGTTTTATACTTTTTTTAAAAACTGAATCCGCAAGGGATACGTTAATCGCCCCTGACTCGTACCTTATCTAACCTATGAATCCTATGTATTAGATCGAAGCTTTACTTAAGATATAACCGATATTATCTTTAATGGTAGGCTGGCTCCTCATACGTAAAGTCTCTACCTATCATTAGTTTCCCCTCTGTCGTCCTCAGGCCGGTGACCCACAAGCTCCTGAGTCCAGGCACGACTGCTCCCTTCCGGACCTCGTCGGTTCCCCCAGCTAATGCAGTAATACATCCTTCTCCAAGGACGTATTCTGCATCCTCAGGCCCTGTAGGGCAGCCTTCATAGTAGACAAAGGCTAATGATAGGCGAGCGCTTTACATATGAGGTTACTGGTGACCGCATTACGCCTTCGGTTATAAGGGGAGGCGAACCCCTCACCCTTCCCAGCCCAAATTAAGAGTAAGGTAATAAAATAAAAAAGTTTGATATTCATGGAGAGATAATAATGGTAGAATACAATTCAACGGATAACGTTAAAGCCGGACTTCCATTAGGAGGTATAGGCGCAGGAAAGGTAGAAATAAATAATAAAGGGAAAATGGTTAATCTTACTATATTTAATAACTGGAATAAACCATTACAAATTGTTAGGGGATTCCACGTCTTTATAATCCCTGAGGACATGGAGGGTTTTTTTGTTGAAACTCAACCTAGCGTTCTTCACATGCAAGATAGAGGGTGCGAACTCCATTATTATGGAAGCTATCCTTTCCTTCGGCTTGTTCCTTATAATAGACCCCAAATTGAGGTTACTGCGTTCACAGCGCTGATTCCGGGAAAAATAGAGGATTCATCTCTTCCCGCTTTCGGAATAAGGGTAAGGACTAACGAACGAAAAGTAGTGAAAGTTGCTATCTCTCTTCCGAACTTAATAGGTACTTCTATTAGAGGGAGATTCAATAAGGAGGTTGATGGAGGCGTTATGTTCTTAACGGAAAATACGTCATCTATAGACCCGTCATATGGAGATATGACGTTAATAACTGATAAACCGTTAAAAATAATTCCGCAAAATTCGATAAACGTAGATGTAAATACTACTATCAAGGGGGGACATTCTAAAATAGACTTTGAAGACGGCAATATTTGGAGACGCATTGAAAGAGGAGACGAGATCGAGTCCATTAAAGGATCGGCAAGGGGTATGTGGGACGACTTTGGTGGTATTGTTGTTGCGGATCTAAAGGAGGGCGAGGCGAAGTTCGTAGTCTCCTGGTATTTTAATAACCCATGGATCTATTACCCTTATCGGCATTTCTACGCAACCAGGTTTAGGAATTCACTTGATGTTGGGGAATATTTCCTAAAGAACTTCGATGAGTTTTATGATAATTCAAAGCAGTTCTGTAAGGGAGATGACTCTTTACCAGAGTGGTTGATTGACTCGATGTGTAACTCTGCATATATACTCTCCTCTAGTACGTGGTTAGACGATAAGGGAAGATTTTCAATTTTTGAATCTCCAGAGAACTTTCCTGTTTTGGGTACGATAGGTGGGTTAACTTATGAGGCGGGCTCTTTACCCGTATTACTTGATTTCCCTGAATTAGAGAAGGCTTTCTTAACCGTATTAGCTAACGCGATTGATGATAGCGGTTACGTTCCACATGATTTAGGGCTGTTCTCGCTAGACGCTCCATTAGATGGAACGACCTCTCCTCCAAGATGGAAAGACCTAAATCCCTCGTTTATCCTCCTCGTTTACAGATATTACAAGTTAACTAATGATCGAGAATTCCTGGAAAAGATTTACCCGACGTTAAAAGCGGTCCTACTCTGGGAGGTATCGCGGGATAGGGATGGGGACGGTCTTCCTGAATTGGAGGGAACCGGAGACACATCATTCGACGTAACTTACATAGAGGGGACCGATAGCTATACTTCTACATTATTTTTAGCCTCTCTTTACGCATATAGGGAGATATTAAATATTCTAAAAATCGAGCCATCAGATTACGTTGACAAATTGATAGAGAGGGCAGAAAAATCCCTCAGTACGATGTATAACGGTAAGTACTTTTTAGCGTGGAAAGGGCTTCCGGATGTAGGAGATGCACTGTTTTTGGGGCAGATTATAGGACTGTGGTGGAGCATTACTACTGGCCTTCCAATATTTCCGGAACGCGAAAAGGTCATCTCGATTCTTAATAACATATGCAAGGTAAATGGAGCTGCGTCTCATATATGTACTCCTAATCTTGTTTCCTCAGACGGTAAAGTAATTTCTCTCTCTCCTCAGACCGAAGGTTCATGGCCACGACTTGTTATGTCATTAGCCCCTTTAGCTATAGAATATGAAATGGACTGCTTGCTCGAGGCGGTTCAAAAGGAATGGAATACTATTGTAAAGGATGGAATGGTATGGAACCAGCCATCACGTATAAACGCTAGAACGGGGGTACCAGACATATATTTGGATCATTATATAGGAAGTCCCGCCTTGTGGTCAGTAGCGTTATTCATGAAATTGAACGGCAATGTTAAGAGCACTAGAAACACTTAAAGTTAAAAATTTTACAATGCAGGAAATACAATGCAAATTATTTGGCTCCTTGCAACGTCCTTAGATATACTCTTCGCCCTTATGATAATTTCTCAGATCCTTGTTGAGAATAAACTGTTTAAGGTGAGCGGTAGTTATGACGGAAAGGTCTCAGTTATTATGCCTATTCGAGGAATAGATCCTACATTACTGGAGAACATCAACTCTATCGAAAAACAGAGACCTTATGAACTACTCCTCGTTGCAGACCCTGATGATACCGAGACAATAAATTTTCTAAGAAAAGCAGGAAAAAGAACATTATTATCGGAAAATGTGTGCGAAACATGTAGTGGAAAAATCAGAGCCCAGTTAACTGGATTAAAGTACGCTACTGGAGATTGCGTGATTTTCGTTGATTCAGATTCAAGAGTCAGGGAAAACTGGATTAATCAGATGATTTCTCCCTTGGACAAGCACGACGCTGTATCAACGTTTTCTTGGCCCGTTCCAGTAAAATACTCCGTTAAGAACTTGTTAAGGGCAGGATACTGGACACTCGGCTTTGAATCACAAGGAACATCACACAATTTTCTCTGGGGTGGCTCAATGGCCTTCAGGAGGAATTTCTTTTCGGAACAGATTATAAGCGAGATGTCAACTGAGTGGTGTGATGACTGTGCACTTACAAGAATTGTGAAAAGGAGACAAGGCAAGATATCTTTTAACCTAAACGCAATGCCTCTTAACTATTACGATGAACGAAAGTTGTCGTCATGGGCGATTAGAGAGGCCAAAACTATATGGAAGTATTATCCTAAGGGGGCTAGAACATTTTTATTGTTATTTTTTATACTTATACTATTATTGACATTGTCTGTATTAAGTTATAATATTCTTATATCAATTCCGTTGGTTTTATGGATAGTTAAGAATTTATTTCGTGGCAGAAACGTAGGTAAGATAGCAATTATTCCCGCAATTATGTCGATTGCGGGTATTTTCTTCGGCGGTTATATTACACTAAGAGCCAAGTTCTCTGATAAGGTAGAGTGGAGAGGAAGAGTGTACGAATTAAATTAGATGGTTTTTCAGTGTAGTGAGAGTTCTGTTTGAAAAATAGGGAGTAAGTTCTCGTCATGGAGAATTATCATAGGGTATGTTTTCCTAAATCTCGTTTTTGTTAAGTTAATGGTATTAGAATGACCCTGGCATGCATAAAGATCTCCAACTATCTCATAAATGACGTAACCTTATATATAGACTGGATTATGCTATTTCTCAAACGTTTTCAATTGCTTATTTCGTTTAAAGAGAGTCTCGGTTACTTGTTAGCTTTTTTAATAAAACGGGGTATTTGTACATGATGAGGCATCAATGTCACAGGAAACTCAACCCAAGATAACTACGGTAATAAAGTGTAAAACTTGTTCTTATAAGGTTGAACGACCGTTTGTTGAGGGGGATTTTGTGCTAAAGACTGAGGGCAGATGTCCCAACGATGGTGGAGAGCTCTATATTGATGGAATCTACAGTGAGGAGAAAAATCCTGAAGAAAAGAAGAACAAGAAACAATAGATTTTTATTTACTGGGCGAAATAAGATAGTGCCCGCCCGGCCATAGTGACTGGGTAACACCCGTACCCATATCGAATACGGAAGTTAAGCCGGTCACGTTGTAGGTGCGGTGGGATCCGCGAGGGCCCGCAGCGCCTGCAAGCTGGGCCGGGCTTTATATACGTGGATTACTGAAAGTATTGCGTGAAAAAAATATTTGATGAAATTCACGGGTCTATATCTCTAGACGATGAATATCTGAGAATTGTAAACTCCAGGATATTTCAGCGTCTAAGGCGGATAAGGCAAACGAGTACGGCATACATGGTTTATCCAGGTGCTACTCATACCCGATTTAGTCATTCGTTAGGCTCATATTTGCTGGGTCGTAAAGTAGCCGAAGCCACAGGAATCGAGAAGAAAGATGAATTCGCAATGTGCGCGTTGATTCACGATATAGGACAGTATCCCTTTACTCACTCAATCGGAACTTATTATATGGAGAAGTTCAAAGATAATGCTAGTACGACTAATATAGCCCTTAGACTTCTAACTGATGATTCGGAAGTCAGGGACATAATTGAATCGTCTTCGCTGGACTATCAGTTTATTAGAGATCTTCTTACAAGCGACGAAGATATGAGTATCCTAGTTAATGGGGATATCGATGTTGATAGAATGGATTACCTAGTTAGGGACTCAAAACACACTGGAATATCTCTAGGAACCTTAGATCTGGACAGACTAATAGACAATATAAACTATTATAGGGGAAAATACGTTGTAAATGAAAAGGGATTGATATCCCTTGAGAATTTCTTCATAGCAAGGCTTCATATGTATGAGGCAGTATACTATCACAAGACGATTGTAGGATACGAATTGTTATTAAGAAGGATATTTGAAAACCTCATACCTTACTGTTGTCCAGAAATATCACATATTTCCGGAATATATAAAATGATCAATAATTGGTATCACCTGTGGGATGATGACTGGGTTATTTCGCAAATGCGTTTGGCCTTAAGGGAGGTTAGTTTCTCATCGAAAATCAGGGAACTAATTGAAAATTTCCTAGACAGGAAAGGAATAAAATTACTCTGGGAAAAGCAAACCTTTGAAGATAATGCGGATTTCGCTCCACTCCTTGAGATAAGGGAAGTACTTGAAAAACTAGGTGTACCAGAGGATTCGATATATTTGTTTTCTGAAAAGATTCGAATATTGAATAAGGACAACATCATAATACGTACCAAAAACGGGGATTTCACATTATCTGAATTTAAGGGAACTTCACTCTACTACATGCCGAGTTTTCTTACGATGATGAGAATATATCTTGATAGGGAGTATTTCGAACAAGTTAAAGACAGGATAAGTTACAATCTACCGAAATCCTGAACTATCTAAGTAAACACCTTTAGTTTTTTAAGCTGAAGTAGAATCAAGTATTCTTGGGACGATAAAAATAGGAGGATGAACATGTCTAAACCATCTTACGTGAAGTTTGAAGTACCAGAAGAGCTAGCTAACAAGGTTCTCGAACTATTGAAAACGGCTAAGGAGTCAGGCAAGGTTAAGAAAGGCACAAACGAGACGATAAAAGCAGTTGAAAGGGGCATAGCCAAATTAGTTCTAATAGCTGAAGACGTTGAGCCGGAGGAAATCGTAGCTCCTCTTCCAGAACTGTGTGACGAGAAGAAGGTTCCATATGTTTACGTTCCTTCAAAGAAGGCAATAGGTGAAGCAGCAGGCCTTCAAGTATCTGCTGCCGCGGCTGCGATTGTTGAACCTGGGCAGGCAAAGGACACAATTGGCGAGGTAGTGAAGAGAATCGAGGAAATCCGCACGCAGAAGAGCGGAGAACAGTCAGAGTGATAAACACTATCAGAGATTAAAAGTAGTAAAGATAGAAAAAATTTTTTAAAAGGCTAATTCCATATGTAGAGCAATGGCCAAGTTTCTAAGGGAAAGTTCAGGGCTCGTGAAAACAGTAACTCTAAAGGATTTGGTCATGTTGAATATAGCCAATATGGGAGCTGGCCTAGCCGTATTTCAGGGAATATCTCCTTATATAATTCCCGGGGCCCGTCTTTGGATCGCCTCTATATTAACTTTCTTGTTTACTTTACCAATATTATTTAGCTACACCATATTAACGACGAAGATTCCCAGAACCGGTGGAGATTACGTATGGCTATCTCGAAAACTGAGTCCAGCTCTTGGAAGTATTATGGGCATTGCCTTCGCGTTTAACATGCCTCCATTTTTCGCTTTATCCGCTTTTTTCTCGGGAGCTGCAATAAATACAGTTCTTTATGAGATAGGCTCCCTGGATTCGGTGAGTTCCCTCCAATACTTAGCGGACAAAGTCTTCGTTAACCCTTACGTAACTACAGGGATAACCCACTTGATACTATTTTACCTAATCGCCGCTGTATCTTTTATTATTATTATTATAATAAATATTATTAAGCCGAGATGGGGGTATACGTTAACGACAGCTCTTGGGATGCTTTCTGTAGGCACTCTTATTTTAGCTATGTTAGTTGTCGGGATTTCATTGCCTTACTTTCATAGTGCAGTTGAACCACTTCTTTCGATTTACGGAATTTCACCAATGGTATATAAGGGTCCTAGATTTTCCTTATACTCTACGGTATATATGGTTCCTTATTTCGCATCTTACGCGTATATCTGGCTATACGCAGGTCCAGCAGTTTCTGCCGAAGCTAAGCAGGGTTCTCTAAAATACAATTTGATCATTTCGAGTGTGATGACTTTATTCCTTATAACTACGCCCTTTCTTTTACTCGATATAGGCGGCGGATACGGATTTAATTATAATTTGTACCTTACTGGAAACTACAACTTCTGGACTATAGCAATCGCGTTAGCTAAAAATCCAATCTTACAATGGATTTTAGGTATCGGTCTAATAGCGTGGAACTTTTTCATAATGGCATTCGGTGTCATAGTTTTCTCAAGATATATATTTGCATTTGCCTTTGATAGGCTATTTCCCGCCTCTTTTGCTAAATTGAATAAGGCGTCATCACCAATTTACGCCCATTTATTAGATCTGGGAGTTACGCTCTTCTTTCTAGCAATCCCAGTTATATCTATTTACGGAGCTGAGTCTCTATACAGTTACACACCTTTAGCTGTGACTTATCTAATACTACTTTCGATTGTAGCCATTAAGGTGGGTAGGGTGGAGGATCATAAGCCACTATTCTGGAGCGGAATCATATCCCTTTTTACCTTAGGGTTATTGGGTTATGAGTCGTTTACTAATCCCTATTTCGGAATAGTATCGTCTAGTGGAATTAATCTCATAGGGGTGGGATATCTCTTAGGTCTGATCGGTTTAGGCTGTGTTACGTATACTGTGGCAAGGACAGTAAGAAGAAGAGAGGGAATAGAGCTCTCACAAATATATACTGAAATACCTCCAGAGTAAGCTAGTGCGAACTACTCTACTTTATGGAGGGAACTTCCTGCTTCCACACCTTGCCAATGTGCATAGCCCATGGTTTGAGGCTAAGTTCAACATGCATTAAGGTCGTTTCGATCGCCATCTTGATATTAAGGAAAGTGTTATACTTCTTATCTGCAACTCAACCCCAGTTTGGTAAGAAAAGACGTTACCAATTAAGGTTAGATCTTTCCTGATGTAACTGCATTTCATAAAGCTCCTCGATATTCCCATAGCATTTTCATTATACCTGTCACTAATCTAGTTACTACTCTAAGAAAATCTTCATGACACATCTGCTAATTATTTAATTGACTTTTATGGGAAAATATGGTAAATACTAATTATAATATTTATTGTATTTATATTAAAGTTTTTCGAAACATATCCGCTAATCTAATTACCTTGCTAAGTTAATACTATAGTACGTTGAGCACCCTTAGTAAGAGTAACATTAAGTTAATTTTGATTTTATTATTATTAATTGTCATTTTATCGTTCCTAGTTTCCCCAGTTATTCTGCTAATTACGGTACCTTTGGGAATAATGTTTCATAATCCTGGTATTCCAATCTTATTATTACTTATCCCTATTGGGCTAATGGGCTTCTCCTTACTGTATCATATATCCTTGTTTATAGTAGTAATATTCATACTATATCTAATATTGACAACGTTCTTTCACAAACTCCCTATTCCGTTTAGAAAAATAGTTCCTTAATCCACAAAACAAGAAATATATTTATTTTAGTGAAAACATGATTAATCATATGGAGAAGAAACTGGCGTCATTATTGGTCACATTAGACCTAATATTGACAATTGTTGTAGGGGGCGTGTTTGAATGGGTTTTCCCCATAGTTATTATTGGATTTATAAAAGAGATAAGTGGGAAAACTGATAGAACAGAAGTTAAAATGCGTAGAATTAAAGCTACTGAATCAATGTTTTATTCATGGCTTACAAGATTGAGGAGGTATTTCTTCAAAAAGGGGCTGACACAAGAAAAAAAATAATAGCTCTTCTATCTCAGAGGCCAATGACTACTAAGCAGTTAGCAGAGCAGTTAAAGCTCAACTACACCACTGTAAGGTATCACTTAGAAATACTTGAGAAACTCAATATAGTTTGTTCTGATAAGAGGAGGGGATCTGTCTACCATCTCACGAAAAACGTTAATTTACTAAGGGCGTATCTAAATGATAGAGCTTTGGAAAATGAAGAGAAGGTTCAGGAAAGGGGCTTACGAACTTATCATAATTGTTAATAGGAGAGGTTTTTAGAGAAGTACTGCACTTTAAAGTAAAGTTAGATACTATGCCTTCTATAAGAGTTTTTATATTAAAACGAAATTATCAACGGAAGAAGGATAGGAATAAGTATAGTCAATACAACGCCATTAATTAGTGCAGGTAAAGTAGAGTCACTACCTAGTGAACTTGTATAAATTGCTAGAGTGTCGTCCATTGTGGTAGCCCCTCCAATACTAATTAGGGTCCTTGGGTCCCCTGGAATGATGGGTACTAATATGAAGGTTAATTGTTCTCTTAGGAAGTTTGCTATGAATCCCAGTATCCCTAAAGTTACAGATCCTGTAGCTGACGCTATTAGCGGGCCTGTAAATGTATACCATCCCATTCCTAACGTTATAGTTAGCGAAACAGGCATTCTAATGTCTAGAAATAAGGAGAGTAGAATTCCTGAGATTAATGAGCCAATTATTGAAATACCAGACGCTATTAATCCGTTTCTTCCATGCCTTATAAGTCCCTTCAAGGAGATATTTTCACTTGTAGTTAATCCGACTAAAACTATAAGGATAAGAAGTTCGCCCGATATCAAATTGTCGAAGGGGATTGTTAACGATTTAAGTAAAAACCCAATCGGCCATGCTATTAAAACTATTCCTCCATATTTTAATGAGGATAAATTAATGGACTTTAACCTCCTACTGTTTCCCCTGACGAATGCAGTTCCAACTGCGTAAGTTACCGCTATCGTCACAACGCAATACAGAGTTGAAAGTAACAGAACTGTTAGTATCTCGTTAAGCGGTATTGTATTTCCACCCCACGCACTTATGGTAGCGATTAATACCATAACAATTACCGATATTACTTTTTGATCTAACTTGACTCTCCACTTTTTACCAACAACTGCTGATAGTATAAAGGCAGGAATAAGGATCAGATCGTACGATATCATTTCAAGTAGATAGATTAGAATGAATACTTTAAGACTTTATTCTAATTTAAAGTAAAAAATCAGTTCCGTGTACTAATATTTGAATCGATGTAATATTTTAGTTTAATTCTTATCTAAAATAATCTTTGGTAATAATATCTTGAAATTATTGAGATGTTTTTTAATTTCTCTTTCAGCGAAAAACCTAAAAGGTCCATCGTACCATTCGGTTATTCTAAGAGTCATTTCCCTATCTTTATATACGAAGAAATCGAAACCAAATCTTATTCTTAGTGCGCTTATTCTTTGTTCAGCTGTGTATTTAACGACGCCAGTTTTCCTGTAAAGTTCATATGTAACCATCAGTGGCGTCTCCAGCGAGATTAACCACCTGATCGACACCATAAAGGTAGTTTCCCCGATCCTCCTTATGGCCTTTATCTGAGGTATTGTCCCCATAAGTATGTTAGGATCTGCAAGGACCTTTACAGCAGCTTCCAGCGACGATGAGAGTTGAATTTCCTCACTAAATGTTATTTTAGTGTTTGATTCCCTCTTTGAACCCTCTATTATAAACCCGTCTTCTGTTTTATCGGTCTCACATGTGAATTCATGATACTTACACATGTCAACAATTTTGCTCACCATCCGTTCGTTACCTACTAAAACCTTGAAATTTATATCCTCATTCATTATTTTGGAAATATCCATGAGTGCGTCGGTTTCGTCAACGTTTCTGAGGTCTCTTAATGTATCCACAAGTATACTATTAGTTCATAGAAAATATAAGTTTTTTTTCTATATTACGCTCTACTCAACTATTTTGAGATGCCAGTAATGTTGTTTTAGTTTAGTATTAAGCTCTTTATACTAATATTTTATTAAAGATTCTTATGCTAAATCAATTAGTTGTATAAGTGTTAAATTCTTTATCAATATTATAATAATGAAAAACAGGAAAAGAGATTTATTTGGGACATAGAATAAATACGTGTTATGAGAAAACCTAAAATGCTTATCATCAGAGGGCTGCTACCAGTTCTAGTGCTGTATATTCTAACCAAGGAGGGAAAAATGCATGGTTATATGATAAAGAAGAAAATCGAGGAGATCACAAAGAAGGAGTTGCCTCAAGGCATGATATATACTCTTTTAAGACGTATGGAAAACGATGGACTTATTGTTGTAATTAACGGAAAGTCGGATAGGAATAGGAAGGTATATGACATATCCTTGGAGGGGAGGGAGTACCTGAAAAGACATGTGATTGTGCTAAAGAAGATTGTATTTATAATTAATACCGTTATTAACTTCGTAGAATCAGCTTCTAGTTAGCTACTTCTTTTTGCCTTTTCTTGACTATTAATGTCATACCCTGTCTTGAGACAACCTCTATCCTCTCGCCCCTTGATATATCCTCTGTTGAGATAGCCTTCCAGAGCTCTCCATTAACCCTTACGTATCCTTCCTCTCCTCTTTTTATGTCATCCACGGCTATCCCTTCTAGACCCTCGTATTTGTAAATATTTCTCTTCCTAGTTTTCGAGATGACGTAAAACATCCTGTATGAGAAAAATCCCACTATTGCAAGTGAAGGTATATCTATGAGGGGGTCGGCGTAGTATCCTGTAAGTATGAGCAGAGCGATAACTACCGCTATAACAATTATTGGGATAACTATATGCGCTACCATAATTATAAAGTGTACTTACATGAAGAAAAATTTTTATCTGAAATACCTTTCTACTTCTTTAAGTCCCAGTAGGCTTTATCAAATGACAAATTTATATGATTCAATATTTCGTTAAAATTGTCTATATCGTTGAACTTAATAACAACGGTGAACACGTTCTGGGCGCCGTTTTTAGAAGTGAAGTAAACGTTTACGTATGCCTTATATTTTGATATTCCGTCCTCTATGTATTTTTTTGCCAACTTAATTAGATCCTCTGCTCTGACATCTGCATTTACCGATAGAGTAGTGCTATAGGTTAGCGACGATTCGGAATCGATTGACGTAAATACGGTATTTCCCAGAAAGGCTGAGTTCGGTATTTTAACTATATTACCACTAGGCGTTCTCACATCAGTATATAACCCTCCTACCTTCTCCACTTTTCCCACTATAGGAGGACTCCATATCCAGGACACGAGAATTACGTTCTGCCCTTTGTATATTGCCCTTCCAGACGTAGCCAGTAAGCCCGAAAGCACGTTCGATGCAACGTTCTGAACTGCTAAACCTATAACTACGCCTCCAACAGCACCACCGATAAGTGCTCCTTCGAGGTTTATTCCTAATGCAACTAATACAATAGCTATTACAACACCGTAAAGGAATATTCTAATAAGGAGTTCGATGGAGGAGAACCTTTTATCACTAAATATTGTTCTTTCCATTAATCTCGTTATTTCCCTAGTTACGAGATACCCCCCAACACCCGCTATAATTGCACCTAAGCCTTTATCTATATCTGGTACGAAAGGAGTTATGTCAGACGATAACAAAGGTGGAAGTATTCGTAATATACCCTCTATTAATAACGTAACTAAATAATAAATAATTCCAAATATTACTATTACTAAAAAAACTCCTATAATATTTTCTTTATACTTCTCCAGAAGAATCACCAGAGAGAGAAAATGGAATAAAAAAATAATAACTTTATACTTTTATCCTTAATAGTAAGAGGAACTTGATGTGCTTTGGGACGTACTAGTTAAGGTAGCAGGCATACCTTGAACGGGTAGTGTCAATACCCAAGGTACTGGTCTAAAGAAGGTCAAGTTTATCACGTACCCGTCTTCTGAGATTATCGGATCGTGGAAAACGTATTTGTTAAGCCACGTCCACATTTGAGGTCCCTCATTGGGTGAGATTATTATAGTCACTAATGGCTTGCTCAGAACAATCGAGGGGGTTACTTGATTGTTAACAGCGTATGCGAAGACTAAATAAGCCTGTTGTCCTGATGCAGGCGATGGAACATTACTTTCATTATATAGTATTATAGAGAAGTTATACGTCGTCATTGTCATTCCGTTTTCCGTAGCAGTAGTTCCTGGTGGAATTACTACCGTTATAGGTCCTAAAGTCAATAGGGCTCCCTGTGACGCATTAACTTGCACAGCATAGCTTGATATAGGTGTTAAGCCGTACACAGTAGTTGGTGTAATTGAAACTTGCGGTGAAGGCATGCCTAAAGGCATTTGTGAGGCCTCGAATATCCATATTACCGGTTTAAAGAACACAACGTTAGCCATCATATCGCTATTACCGTATATCCAGTGATCTGCGAATTTGTATCCTCCTCCTGTATACACTGTACCGTTGAATTCTCCTCCAAACCACGTCCACGTTGTCCACGTATTAGGAGCCTGAACAAGTGTGGTAGGAGCCATAGGTTGAGAGGTATTCGACGCATTAACTAGCGATATGGCTGGGGTTATTTGACCGTTAACCGCAAAGCCAAAAGCGTACATAGGTATGAGGTTAGTTCCTGGAGGGGAGAAAACTCCCTGTACGGCAAATAATACCAGGGAGAAATTGTAATTAGTTGATACCGTTCCATTTGCGAACTTCACCGCAGTTCCGTTGTGAACTATAACCTCTACATTGCCTACTTTTAGAACGGCGCCCTCAGCGTTAGTTATTGTTGCAGTCCGCTCTCCATATACCGTAAAGGTGGGATTTAAGACATATCCTGGGGCGTCAGAGCTTACCGGAACCGTTTGAGCATTGAAGACCTCCTTTTGTATCTGCCATGAGGCAGTCGTAGAGTTATACATTAGATACGCTGTGAGATCAATGTGGATATCGCATATTGCAGGATAGCCTGGTTGTGAACTGCTAAGGAATACTAGGAATGGCGTCTCGTTAGCGGTAACAACAGCGTAAGTCATGTTAGGTGAAAGAGTTACCATAACGTTTGGGGGAATCGCTGTACCGTTAGGAAGAATGTTCTGAGAATACTCAGCGACGAATTCGAAGTTGTCCCACTCAGAAAAGAATGACGAAATACTCTGAATTCCAGTGTAATTACCTACCTTGACCGCAGCGGGCAATGTGCCGGTAACCTCTAGAGTTGCTGAGGGCGAGAAGCTCTGAACCATCGTTGAAGGGGGAAATTCTGCTCCCATTCCATTAATTTGATATAGAACTTCCTCAAGAGCTTGATTAGCCTGCATAGAATGTTGAGATGGGTAACCAGCAATTACTGCAGAAGGGCTTAAGGTGTTTCCCATCCAGGAAATGTGAGTTATCTTGAGTTGACCGCTTACGTTGCTTACAGTTGCTGTAAATGATGCGTTAAAGACCTGCAATAGCACTGGATCTTGCGTAGGTGCAACGAAATATTGAACTACTGCTGAAAACTGTTCGTCGCTAACTGTGGGTAACGCCGTTGTGTAGAAGTAAACAGTTTCATACGTTGAAAAGAAGTTGTTAAGCCATGAGGAGAAATTACCCGTTGTATAGTATCCTGGGAAAGGTTCTCCCATTACTGCAGCGGTGAAGTTAGGTGCTAAAAACGGTGTAGTATCGTTTATGTTTTCGATAGCTATTCCATCAAGGAATTGGAAAACTACTCCTGATACGGTATTTGGCGAAATGACTGTAGTGATATAATAAGGTTGTGTTTGAGTTACCGTTGTGACTTGAGTTTGAGTTACGAGCTGAGTTACTGTATGCTGGGTTATTGAGCTAAGAGAACTCTGTAATGACGAGACTTTACTAGCTTCCTGTGAGTAAAGGAAAAAACCATACCCCGCTATTCCTAATACAACAACTAAAGCAACTATTAAACCGATTAATTTACTATCCATACTCGTTCATTGAAAAAACGACGTAAAAGGTTTAAAAAGATATTCCCAAATCTTGAAAAAATAAGAAAAAACGTTCAAACTCCCTCTTGCGATGTCACAATATCCTCTATCTCTTCCGTTCTGAATCCGCTGTAAACCGCCCCATAATGGAAGGCAAGTCCAACGATGGCCGCAACAATTGTATCATAAGGGAAGGGAATTACAGGATTATAGCCGAATCCGCCGAAAAACTCTATGATAAGAGCTACAAAAATAAATGCTAACATCCAGTAACCACTCCTTATCTCCTTCTTCCCCTGTTCATTTGCTAGAACATGCGTTACGTATGTTATTACGAAGTAGGTGACTATTAATCCTGCCATGATCAGTGCGAAGTTTTCCGTTAGAGCGGTTGTAGTTATCGTACCAGCTGTAAAGGGGACCAGAATGTCGTAATAGCCCAAGAAAGCTAGTAAGAGCGTAGCTGCGAATTCGACTATGCCAAGAATTGCAGACATTGCCCTACTTATACCCATCTTAGAGGGAACGTAAAGGAAGTAAAATAATGGAAGACCTATTAGCACCCCTGCACCAACTAAGTAAAGTGTTGTAAAACCTGACCAGTAGACTATTAGGAACGCCGCTACCGTAGCTATTGGGGCTAATACTCTCGCACCAGGAAGCTTGAACGGTCTTTTAAGTTCGGGAGCAGTCTTTCTTAGGACTTGTAACCCAATTCCACCCATTATGTATGTAAAAACTGTCGCTGATGAAATTATACCTACCAATAGGTACCAACTTGGGAACGGTAGGAGGAATATCAACCCTATTATTAATGCGGCTATTAGAGAGTATATTGGTATTTTATACTTGCTGAGTTTTAGCATAAAAGAGGGAAAATAACCGTCAGCCGCAATACCGTAAAGCGTTCTTGCAGAGGTTCCTGTATATATCCAGCCCGTTCCACTTGGGGAGATTATAGCGTCTACTAACAGCAGGTACGCAAATACGGTCAACGCCTGAATTCCAGACGTTGACATTAATGTGTAAAATGGGCCTACGGCAGCTGTTGACGATAACAGTCCAGTCCAGTTTCCAACGGCTAGTGGAAATAGCGGCGTACCAGTCGAGTTTACATAATAAATCTTATGCCAATCTAAGCCACCTATGAACGCCACTTGAAGTAGAGTATAAACGAGTAGGGCTATTCCTAGTGAAAGTAGCACTGCGCGAGGTACGTCCCTCTGTGGATTACTTCCCTCTCCCGCGTATTCTACAGACTGCCTAAAGCCTAGGTAAGAGAATATTATACCTGCGCTCGGAATTGCGTAAAGCATTGCAGATGGACCCGCAATCCCTATTGATGCGTATTCGACGTTAGATGGGAAGAGTCCTCCTACTTGTGAACCGAAGTTAAATGAGTGGAGATCCGTGGCTAGCAACAAGATGAAAGTTAGAGTTGGTAATACTAGCTTCCACCACGTAACCCCCGTATTGAATTTTCCGAAGAATTTTACGCCAAAGTAATTTAGGAAGAAGAATATAACCATTAATACTATAGCGAGAGGAATTCCTGCGTTTAACGTAAGGACAGTAACGGCTCCGAATACAGTTTTAGCTGTTGCAGTAAGAGATGGTATATACGTAGCCGCATATTCCACAACGGCCTCAGCTTCTACAGCCGGGACGCTTGCTGCAGAGAGAAGGTACAGCCAGCCTAGTATATATCCTGTATACGAACCGTGGGTCATATGCGGATAACGCACTATACCTCCAGTCCTAGGTATCATTCCTGAAATTTCGGCATATGCCAGACCTACAAACATTATAAGTACTCCTCCTATTATCCAAGAGAAAATAGCAGAGGGCCCTGCAATTGCAGCACCATCAAGTGCGGAGAAGAGCCATCCTGAACCTATTATTCCTCCCAGGGATAGAAAGAGCAAGTCCTGGAGCGATAGAACTTTTCTTAATTGTTTATCTGCTTCTTTAACCTGATTTCTTATAGAAGTTTCTCCCATTAATATATTTGAAGATCACATAAATATATAAGCCTTATTAATTTCTCCACTTACGTAAAGGTATATTACAAGGAGAATAACTTATTATAATATAAAAATACTTTATAACGAAGAGGGAAAGAGACTCTCGGATCAGGAGTTACAATAACTTCCTGCAACAAGCGCAGAATTTAGCTGTTAAGAGGGTGATAAGGAAAGACGCCGCTGGTATGAACGGCTATCTCAGGCACTGCATTAAACCTTGATACCAGGGTCAACAGATCAACATTAAGTCTGTATGAATATTGATACTTCAATAAACTACATCCTTTCTAATGTAATAAAATGGTCTATTAATTACAGAAAGTCGACTAAGAATAAAGGCTGCTTAATGCAAAAAATCGGATAGGACTTAGAGTAACCGAACTTCGTTAGTGTGGAACTTGACTACAGAGAATAAGAAAATTAAGGAAGAAAACAGCTACCTCTTTCTGAAATACACATCCATTATACCAATCGAAGCAATTAATACTATGACGCCAAGCGTGATGAGTCCAATGTCCCCGAAATTAACCGAGGTAGTGTGAGAATGATAAACTGTCTGAGATACTGAAGCGCGTATCAATTGTTCTACTGTAGTATTGACGAAATTAACGCTTCCATTTCTAACGTATAAGTGTTCTACGACGCTGTCTATAAAGGTCGCATTGTGATTTATTATAGTTGCGTTAACTATGTATTGCATATACGCCACGGTACCATTAAAGAATGGAGTGTATACATACGGTAATACGGCGAATTCTGCAGAGGGAGTTGGAGCTCCTAGGGTTAGACTGGTGTAACTTAGAGGAACTGATGTCGGCGTTACAAAACCGTTATACGATTCCCCCACGACATAAATATCCCACAATCCTCCTAAATCTGATGTTCCCCCCTGATACTCGTTAGATATTAAGCCGTTTGGTATAGTGAAGATACCAACCCATGAACCGTTAAAGTAAACGAGCTGGGTATACTGTGATAACTCAAGTGTGTCGTAATTGGACTGAGCGACCGATGGAATTACAACCGCTGTAAAGCTTCCAGCCCTTACTGGCGTTCCGTTGGGATACATTATACTCGCGTTAACTGCTATGGTTTCATTCTGGAATGCGGTTGACGGGACGTTAACGTTAACTTTGAGTTCTCTTCCTACATATATTTGGGTAATCCCTATTCCATAATAAGTGAAGTTATTCTGCGCGAAAGTTGCATTAGCTATTACTGTGTAGTACCCAGGCGATAGATTAGGAACCTTAGTTTGTACGGCGTAAGCAAGACTATTTCCCTGTCCGATCAAGTTGACCGATTTGGAATAAACTACTCCACTTAAGTTTTCGAAATAAAAGGTGACGTTCGGCAAGTAGGGTTCTACCAGAACATTAAGCGTCATGTTCTCCCCAGGGGCAATTATGAGGGGCTCGGTACTTAGGGAGGGTATTACGAGTGGTACAACGTAAATTCCGTATACAAATTCATCGAATCCGAACACATCTGGAATTTCTAAGAAGTACACTCCTTGAGGGAAATGCCTGCTTAAGTAACCGTTCCCTACCAAGGTTATAGTAAGGAAGTAGGGAGAGGTGTAGAGTCCACTATTGGTAACGTACTTGAGGGAGTTAGTAAGGGGGTTATAGTAATAATAATCAGCCACTGTCGGCATAGCGGGATATCCGGTCCCATTAGCGTAATACAGGTTTGCTATTATAGCGAATTGACCGTTTTCAAGTATTGCCAAAGGAGGAGTGACGAATTGCACCTGTAGACCTACGGTAATATAAGTTCCAGAAGAGTAATTGCCGTCCTTAACAACTACCTCTAGTTCTCCGCTTCCCTGAGCAGTAAACGAACCTATCCAAGAATTGCCAACTTTGTTTAAGGGAAAGCTTTCAACTACATTAGAACCATTGTATACGTATCCCTGTAAAGGACCTGAGAGTGTAGTATTTGTAACGATCTCTACTGTTTGTCCATCATTGAATGTGGAGTTATAACTGCCTACAACTATACTTTCCTCCTTATGAATGTAGTGCAGAAGTATCCCCTGATTCATGACTCCAAGTCCAGTTACTAGGTTGTATTTTCCCTCAGCAATATACGGGGTGTTATAACCGAAGGTAATCGGTTCAAGACCCCTCTTATCTTTCAAGGAGTAGAGTAATGGATTGATGAAACCAAGCCTACCGTAGACCTGATCTAATCCTGCAACTATTCCGGCTACTATGGGGGTGGCAAGGGAAGTACCTCCGACTAGAACCTGTTGACCGTAGTAATAGACAACATCTGCTCCTGTATATGGATTTGCGTCCGCAGAGACATCGGGCACTGCTCTATACCCTTGAAGACCTTGATACCATGGTGAGGGGAATATTGAACTGTTTCCTCCAGTTGTGGCTCCGTATACTCCATTTCCGCTCCACGCAGTCTGGTAGGTTTGGCTTGCAAATGGATAAAGGGAAGTTCCTCCTACTGCGAGTACGTAGGGATCCGATGCAGGTAAATTAACTGATCCTATTGTGGAAAGGTAATAGTCGTACCCGTTTCCTCCTGCATCTCCCGAAGCCGCTACGAAGGTTATACCCTCAACTTCTCCTAATAAGAAAATGTAATTGAGTGATTGGACGAAGGAGATTGAAATGGAACCTGTGTCAACGTAATATTCCGGCAACCCGAAGCTCATTGAAAGCACATCAACCTGATCCTGCTGTACTATATAACTTAGAGCAGCCAGTAGAGAGTAATTGGGATTTATAACGTACGCGATTAAGTTAGCATAAGGAGCTATTGCATGCGCGTATTCGACGTCAAGAGACATTTCTAGTGCCCATCCGGAGGGTATTCCGCACTGAGGATTGTAGCCTCCAATGGGCATTATTGTAAGGTTAGCATTACTTAAATTAAACATTGAGTCGAATTGTTGGAGTTGTTGGTAAATGTAAGGATCGCCATCAAACTCTACTAGACCTATTGTAGTTCCCTTTCCGTTTTCGGTAATGTTATACGCCTCTCTTAACTGTCGAGGCGTTACCATAGAAAAGGCTACCGTTTGAGTCTTGTTAATAACCTGTAAGTATTGAGGTTTTGCAAAAAAGGGGGAAAGATCACTAAACGTAAGGAAGGCGGGGATAGAGGGAGAGCCATAGTATGAGATAAACGTATGGTTAGCGTTTACGTAAGAGAAGAGCTTAACGCCCAATGCCCTTTCAAGTTGACTTACCGTTCCAGTAGCCAATATTGTTATTCCTCCTATAGCTTCGGCAGATAACCCAAAGGAGCGCAAGTAATTTAAATAGTGGTTTACTTCTTGTTTCGGGTAGAAAAGCTGAGCAACCCGATATTGAGATAGAATCTTCCCTTCCTCTACTAACTGCTGTAGGAGGAAATAATTCTTCGGTTGGAATACGAATGTGACCGTTAACGTTTTATTGCTCGGCAAATTAAAAATTTCTCTTGGTTTAGAGTAATTGGCTTGTGGTAAAGGGGTAATATTTTGAGTAGGTAGGGCGACTAATAGAGGTGACATGGTTAATAGCAATATGATGGTTACAGAAACTAACTTTATCATAAATAGTGAGTGTAGTTAAATGTAAATAATATACTTTTTCTCTAATTTTTCTGCTATTCCCCTGGGACTTTTGTCATTTAACCCCCCCTAATAAGTGTACAAAAGCGGGTCTATTGGAATCTCCCAGAGCTATTTCCTGACGCTTCTTGACAATATTTAAGGAAGCTGAACTTTAATGACTTGAGGTAAGCTGGAAAAATAGAACCGTATCTTTTGCGAGAGAATTATTGTGGGATAACGATATACAAGTCGAGTAATTTTCGTAACCTCAGAAGGGCGTCGTAGTCGAATATAACTCATACCATATTGAGAAAATTAATTAGACGTGACAGTTATTCTCATTGCCTTGTAAAAATTCCTTACATCCAATTGAAAACATCCTGTAGCCTATAGTACGGTGCTCATGTAATATTATAGATTTATTATTAAATAGAGAGCAACATAATAACATGCCAGATAGAATTAAGATTGCGTTTTCCACCGACATTCATGGTTCTAGAGAAGTTTTTAGTAAGGTATTAACTAACTTTAAGAAAAATAGTGCAAATTATCTTGTGTTAGGTGCCGACCTTTTCTCAAATGAAATAATGGTCGTGGAAAAGAACGGTAACGAATATTTTATTGACGGACGGCCGATCTCCATAAGTAAATTGAATGCAATCAAGAATAAAACAGGAATAAACGTCGTTCCCTCTAATTTAAAGGATGAAGTAATGAAGTCAGTGTATGAACAACAAAAGGAAAACGCCATGTTCTTTATAGAGCGATCAAAAGATATAGCGGATAAGGTAGTATGGTCGTTCGGCCATACCGACCCTGAAGGTCTAGAGAAAATCTTTAGTGAATACGGGATGAAGGTTGGTAACGGCACAATCATAGAATTAGAAAATTTGACACTAATCACCCTTGGAGAAGCGAGTAATACTGAAACTGGAATTAGAGTAGTTCCAGATTATACGCTATATAATCGAGGAAAAGAAATGTTAAGCAAAGTAGATCCCCAGAACTGTATACTGAATTCCCACATGCCGCCTCTCCAATCTGGAATAGATGAGACTAGGAAAGACGGAAAGAAGGTAAATTTAGGGTCAAAGGCAATACTAGATCTAATCAAGGAATTTCGTCCCCTCCTCGGATTACACGGACATGTTCATGAACCCATTAAGAATTCGGAAAAAATAGGAGATACTTTTGTTGTTAATCCGGGAAGTTATTATACAGAGGGCTTTTTCACAATGAGTATAATTGAGATTGAAAGGGAAAGGAAGAGTATAGGTTCGTTTTACCAAACTTCTTACAAGGTGAAGAAAGTTAATCATCTCACCGACTATAGATGGGAACCGGCTTTCGGAGTTTAAGTCCTATCGGTAAGAACGAAAATGTAGTTTGTAAACATTAAGAGTAAATAAAAGATGTTACTGGTTGCGCTTTTATCTTAATGAGTTCAACGGAAGGAAGAGCCTTGTGGATGGATAACTACTTATTAAATGCTCTTCGGTGAACAGTTCTAAAACAAGCTGCGCGAAGTTTCGCTTTCGAGTTTACGCTAACTTTGAGAGGATTGGATGCAGTGTTAAAGATAGTATAAGCTACACAAAACCCTGAACATACATTCATAAGAGGGAAAGCTCTCTCTGAATTGGTCGAGGCTACTATCATTGGTTAGGGAATAGGACAAGAAGCACGGATAGCTACACTCTTAGATAATCCTGCAGACAGCTTCTATAACGCTAGGGAAAGGTTCCTCAAGACAATGTCCATTACGTAACAAACGTGAATAATTAGAGTATGAAATCAGTTTGTTAAGAATATTAGGGTGTTGTCACGCGTAACCCAGGTTTCTTCACGAATACATTTTGTTTAAATAATACGAAATGAATCAATTGAACTATCACGTGAATAATGCAAAGTTATAGCGATAATTAAATTGAATATAATGATATGTAAAGATAGTTATTGTAAATTATAATGAAGTCTAAAACGTCTCGAAATGTAGGATTAATTATTCAATTTTACTTCACAAAACAAGTCGGAATTACAAAGAGACCATGGGTCATCTTTGTAAATTAGGGCTCCTCATTTACTTTATTCTCTGCTAATTAAACTCTAGCTATAATCATCTGTAAAAATTGTTCAAGAATCTGTTTAAGCTCACTAAACTTTTCCTTTATGAATCGAATTAGCTCATAAAGATTATCTTTCACCTTTTCTGTTTTATTAATTATTTCTTCTAATTTCTTATCTAAATCTTCACGTTTGTTACCTCGACTGTAAGGGTTATCCCTTATCTCTTTCCATGTGTAAATGATGCTTCCTTCAGAAATGGGATAGCGAGCCACTTCGTTAATGTGATATCCTTTATTGTCAATTCTTCCAACGGAAATTCTGGTAAAATCCTGTATGTTATTAAGTAATTCTAGCAAATCCCCTAAATTATCTTTGAAATTTTTTATGACTTGACTTACATAGTTTAATTCATCGTCATTCAGACCTAACGATTTATGGCCTAATGAATCAGTTTTCGACGAGTCAAATATACTAGATAAAATCTTAAATAAATCATCCCCTTCATATTTGTTTCCTTCACGTACGCCCAACTCATTTATTAACTTAGTTAATCTACCATGGGCACTTAAGTCTTCATTCAGGTTATTTAGAAATGAGAGGATTTTTCTCTCATCGTGACGAATATACTTCTTGAAAATCTCTGGAAGATCCGTTACCTTTGTAGTCTTATCGTCGTCTCCAGTTAGTTGCATTAAATAAATCGAAACAAACATTTTAAGATAAATTATTTTTAAATTATTACTTGACAACGAATTGTTTGACTGCAGTTCCTGCACTAATTCCTCCGCTAACAGCAATAAGCCAATAACTATAAGCATGTAGGCTTTTGAGGCCTTTTCAACGGATTGGTGAAGAAAATATATCGAAAAAAGAACTTCGAACTATTATCAATTGATAACTGATTGTTATCAGAATTGAGAAAATACCTGGCCAATTTTATATCGTTACATGAATAATCAAGTAACGACTTACTATAATCATAGACGTAGTGCCAGTCCAGCTCACTTACACCCTAAAACTCTTCTACCTACCCCTATGGCTCTCTCCACTTCATTAACGGTTAGATGGGGCTTATAAAACCCCACGTTTACCAAGGCATCGTCGTCGCATAACCAACCCTTTAATAAGACGTAGCTAAGCGCCTCCAATTCCGTTGGTGTCAGTTCAACTATTTCCTTCATCTTTTCCGCTACTTTACGTTCTTCGTTGGTGAGTTCACGACTTATTTTCAATTCCTTAACGGTGTCAGCGTTGCCGTAATAGTCCATAGCTAGCCCCGGGGAATATGGTCCTCTAAGGTATTCATTAAAGTCATAGCCTAAATTTAGACCAAGCTTTTCCATGATAAAAACGTACTTCTGTAACCTGAGTCTATCATCGAATGAGTTTTTTATGTCCAGTCTGAGATCAGGTTTAGCGTACTTCAGAACGGATAATGCAATGTCTATATTACCCATACCTCCCCCCTCACACGTTTTTCTTTCCTTATATTTATGTACTTCATCTATATATCTATATGGGGCGATTCAGGTTTCCATTGTGAATTGCAATTATGGCAATTTAGGAATTAGATAAAGGAAATTGTTGAATGCGAATCTCCACCT